>DAIUCB010000001.1:0-47969 GCA_036846385.1 Bacillota bacterium
GTAAGCACAACATGAATAAAATTAAATACCAAAATGAGTCATATGGAAAATATTAAAAATGGATATACCGGCGGTGACGAAATCAGAAGAATTATTTATATCGGCGATTATTTATATACATTCTCCGATAATATGATGCAGGTTCGTCAGATAAATAATAGCTATAAAATAAGTGAGTTAATAATTAAATAAATCAAATGGGAGGCTGACAGCCTCCCTGTTTGATTCTTAGCCCTTACTGTCAAGATTATGCAAAAAGCTTTTGCCGCTTTCAGTCAGGAAAGCGCCTGCACTTCCCTTGCCGAACTCAATTAAGCAGTTGTCGCATAATAGATGCAGCAATGTTCTCAGCTTATATTCGCTTACATCATATCCCTTTAATTTCAATTCCTGAAGTATTCTTCTTCTTCCTCCCCCATATTGATATATAATATTTATAATTAAATTAAGCAGATTTTTATCCTTTATATTAATATCGCTGAAAATATCATCATTTAAATCGGATCTTCTATCATTTGCTTCTTCTAATATATATTCTGGAATATGCTCCATTTTAATATATCGTCCTGAGATACTCGACATATATTCTATGCAATTTCTTAATTCTCTTATATTTCCATGCCATGAGAAGCTTGTTAAAAACTCCATCAAATCCGGATTAATAATTTTATCATTTGAATTTTCATTTTCCAAAAAATTCTGTATAAGCAAAGGTATATCATCGGCCCGTTTTCTTATCGGAGGTATATTGATTATTAAGGTATTAAGTCGGTAATATAAATCTAATCTGAAGTCGCCGGATTTTACAAGCTCCTTTAAATTTCTGTTGGTAGCTGCAATTATCCTGACGTCAACCGAGATAATTTCTTCGCTTCCAAGTCTCATAATTTCCTTTTCCTCCAATACCCTTAACAGCTTTGCCTGGGTCTCGGGATTAATATCACCTATTTCATCTAAAAACAAGGTGCCTCTGTGTGCCATTTCAAAGTAACCAAGCTTTCCGCCCTTTTTAGCACCGGTAAAGGCTCCCTCTTCATAACCGAACAATTCGCTTTCCAGTAAGGTAGAGGGCAAAGATGCACAGTTTATAGCTATAAAGGGGAAGTTTTTTCTTGAGGATTCATTATGTATTGATTGAGCGAACAGCTCCTTACCTGTTCCGCTTTCTCCCGTTATAAGTGTAGGCTTATCAATTTTTGCAACAATCCGTGCTTTTTTTATACAGTCCTTTATTTCCTTGCTGTTTCCGATTATTGAATCAAAGGTATATTTAGCTATATGTCCTTTTTTGACCAATTGCTTTCTTAAGGTATTTTCTAAATTCATAATTTCGGTTACATCTTTTATTAATACTATGTAAATATCTTCGGAATGGTCCTTTTTATTAATTTTTTCCTTTGAAATTAAAATACTTTTACCTCTTTTAATTTCAACTAATTTGTTTTTAAATTCATTATTGATTGATATTATTTTAAAAATATCGCTGAATTCACACATTTTGCTGATATTCATATTTAATATAACCTTGTTGATATTGAACATATTTAATATGTTGCTGTTGTAATTTATTATATTGTAATGTTTATCAAATATTATTATAGCGTAATCTATGCAATCCATAATGGTTTGAAACTGTATCTTAGCCATAGAGGAATTATCATACATATCAATCATAAAGCTGTAGGGAGTCATTAAATCCTGACAGTATGAATAAATTCTGTTTTCTAATTTATCGTCTAATATACCTGCATAGGTAGTAATGTCCATCAGAGTGGAAAAGGCTATTTTTCTTTTACCTAAGCTTACTATTTTGCTGATACAATCAGGTACAATAGCTGAGTTTTCACCTACGATAGCTATATCATAATTTTTATCCAATGTATCGCTTTCCGGATTATATGCTTTAAGATTTAAATTTTTAACTCCAAGCTCATAAAGCATTGAAGCAGTTTGATGAGAAACAGAATAAAAATTAAAGCATATCAGTGCATTTGTATCATTTGGGAAGCTTTTAAGGTAGTCAATCTTATTTTTAAGAAAAGCATAATTTAAGTAAATAACCTTGCAGTCATTTTTAACATAATTTTTTACTATTGTAAATGTGTTTGGATTTGTAATAATTAAAATATCCACACTGCTTAGTATATTGATACCTATAGGATTAATATGATCGGTTTCTAAGCTGTAAGATACTATTTGAAAGTAATCGCTGAAAAGGCTTTCCAATTCCGAATAATACATATTTCCGATTTCTTTTCTTATTGTTACCAGTGCCAGTTTTTTTTTCATGAAACACCTCAAATTATTTTTACCCCGGTATGAGCCTGATATAGTCCCGTAAAATCCCATTAAAAAATCATTTACAATAATGAAGATTAATTCAAATTTTGGCATATCAATGATTATTTACAACATTTTTCAATGATGAAAGCATTATATCATTGGGATGAAATATTATCAATATAATATTTATTTTTTATACAATATCGTAATGCTTCATTTTTTTTCTTACTAATAAAATTTAGCTATATTAACGTTTTATCAGATTAAAATATTTTTGTTTTTTATTAATGGCATATGAATTGCAAACATTGCTTCTATATAACTGCATTTAATTATATAGGACAGGAGGTGAGGATTAATGACTAATGTTTATTTTGATATTTTTAAAGCCTTTGTAGGACCGGGATCATTAACCTTTGGGGGAGGACCGGCATCAATACCCCTTATTCAAAAGGAAGTAGTTGATACCTTCAAATGGATGACTATAGAAGAGTTTGCCGATTCATTGGCTTTGGGAAATACATTGCCGGGGCCTATAGCACCTAAAATGGCATCCTTGATAGGTTATAAAATGGGAGGCTTGCTTGGCTCCTTGGTAGGTATTATTGCTACTGTAGCACCGACAGCCATAGCTATAATTTTATTGTTTGGTATTTATAATAAATTTAAAGATGCAGACTGGCTAAAAGGAGCAATGGCAGGTGTGAGGCCGGTTGTAATGGTAATGCTGGCTCAAGCAGCTTGGGTGATGATACCGTCAAGTCTGACAGGAATTAAAACTGTAATAATTTGTATATTGGCAATTGTAGGTCTGGGGGTAATAAAGCTGCATCCTTTAATAATGATTTTAATCGGTTTATCATATGGAGGTGTTTTATTAAGACCATAGCAGTATATTTTAACAGTCACACCATTTATTATTTAAAATTTTTTACCCAATTTTAGGAGGAAAAAGAAAATGAAAAAAATAATTTCATTAGTAATTGTTACAATGATTATTTTAAGTATTATTTTGACAGGCTGCAGCGCAGCAAAAAATGCTGATAACGCAAACACTGACACAAACTCAAATACAAATTCAAGTACTGATGCTGCTAAGGATTCAGAAAAATCAAAGAAAACTGAAATAATATTTGCGCAAAAGGCTGATATTGTATCACTAGACCCTCATGCTACAAATGATTCACCGTCAGCAAATTTAACCAGACAAATATACAGCTCTCTTGTTAAAACGAATGTTGATATGGAATATGAAGGCGATTTAGCTGAATCATGGAGTATTTTGTCACCTACAGAATGGGAGTTTAAGCTGAGAAAAGGTGTTAAATGGCATGACGGAAGTGATTTTAAAGCAAGCGACGTAAAATTCAGTATAGAAAGACAAAAACAAGGACCTAAGGTTAAGCATTTGGTCAATATGATAACTGAAGTCAAGGTAATCGATGATTATACTGTAGTATTGGTTACAGATAAACCATGCGGACCTTTACTTGCTAATTTAGCCCACAGCGCTTCAAGAATAGTTCCGGAAAAGGCATGTACAGAATATGGTGACAAATTCGCCGAGCATCCCACAGGAACAGGACCTATGAAATTTGTTGAATGGATTCCCGGAGACAGGGTAGTACTTGAGAGATTTAATGATTATTTTGAAGGGCAGCCTGCAACTGAAAGACTCGTTATGAGAGTTATACCTGAAGGCACCAGCAGAACAATAGCATTAGAAACAGGAGAGGTTGATTTAATATTAGATGTTGAGCCTGTTGATAAAGAAAAAATAGAAAGCAATAAGGGTTTAAAGCTGTATGAAAAAATGTCTAACAGAACTGAATGGTTATCCTTAAATAATAAAAAGGCACCATTTGACAATAAGCTTGTAAGAAAGGCAATTAACCATGCAATTGATAAGCAAGCTGTAATTGAGGTTGCAACTGACGGAAGGGGTATGGTTGCAAATACTGTTATAGGACCTACAGTCCTAGGCTATAACCCAGATGTTCCTGTATATGATTATAATCCTGAAAAAGCAAAGGAATTATTGAAGGAAGCAGGTTATCCTGACGGATTCACCACTACACTTTGGTCTTCGGGAGATGTCAGAAACAGAGCTGCCGAAGTAATACAAGCTAACTTAGCAGATGTGGGAATTACAGCAAATATTGAACTTATGGAATGGGGAGCATATTTGGACAAAACCTCAGCAGGTGAACATAATATGCATCTTCTCGGATGGTCTAATTTAACCGGTGACGGTGACGGAGGAATGTATCCGAATTTCCATTCAAGCAGTCAGGGAGCAGCCGGCAATAAATGCTTTTTCGAAAATAAAGAAGTTGACAGATTGCTGGAGGCAGGCAGAACTGAAACAGATTTTGCCAAGAGACCGAAATATTATCAGGATGCCCAATTAATTATTATGGAAGAAGCAGCAATGGTACCTTTATATTTCCAACCGACTGAAATAGGTGCAAGAGCAGACCTTAAGGGCGTAGAGCTCCACCCGGGCAGCCTGCACAGATTCCATATGCTGCATTATTAATAATTAGTCAATACTTGTTATAGATATTATATATAACAAAGCGTATTTGTATCTATTTAAAGAAAGAATTGTCCCTCCGCCTTTAATTAAGATCAAATACGCTTTAAATAATATTTTAATCTATATATTGCATTTAGCTATGAAGCTGCAAGGAGGTATAAATGTATAAATATATTATAAAAAGGTTTGCAATGGTAATTCCGGTAATAATCGGAGTTTCATTTTTAGTTTATTATATAATAAGCCTTACGCCGGGAGATCCGGTAAAAATGATGCTGGGGGAAGAAGCCAGCCATGAATCTATACAGGCAGTAAGGGATGAACTTGGTCTTGATAAGCCAATCATAATTCAATATGTAAAATATATGTCAAAGCTGGTAAGAGGGGACTTAGGTGTCTCCTACAGAAGTAAAAAGCCTGTATTCGGTGAAATAACTGCAAGAATTCCGATTACTTTTGAATTGACTTTTTGGTCTATGCTGGTAGCAATTATTATAGCAATTCCTATAGGAGTTATTTCTGCGACAAAGCAGTATTCATTGACAGACAGCATATCTATGATAGCGACGCTGTTGGCTGCGGCAGTGCCTCATTTTTGGCTCGGTCTTATGCTTATAATTTGGTTTTCTTTAAAACTGGGATGGCTTCCGTCAGGTGGTGCCGACGGAATAAAAAGCATGATACTTCCCGCAATTACTCTTGGTACCGGTGCTGCGGCTATTGTGACAAGAATGACCAGATCCTCGATGCTTGAGGTAGTAAGACAGGATTATATACGTACGGCAAAGGCAAAGGGAGTAAATAAAAAGGTAGTAATAAGAAAGCACGCTTTAAGAAATGCTCTTATACCTATAGTTACTGTCGTAGGGTTGCAATTTGGACATATGCTTGGAGGAGCAGTTTTAACTGAAACAGTATTTTCTCTTCCCGGTATGGGCAGATTGATGGTTGATTCAATCAAGAGCAAGGACACACCAATGGTATTGGGATGTATAATTATTTTAGCTACAATTTTTAGCTTAGTAAATTTATGCATTGATATTTTATATGCATTTATCGACCCGAGAATAAAGTCAGTTTATAAGTAGGAGGTTAGTATGTTTGCAGAAAAAGCTGAAAACAATAAGGAAGTTTTTTCAAAAGAAGAAATAATTAAAAAATATAAAAAAAGAAGCCAGCTGTGGGAGGTATGGAGACGTCTCAGAAAAAATAAATTAGCCATAATCGGTTTAATAATAATTTTAACGTTAGCTATTACAGCCATATGTGCTGACTTTATTGCTGATTATAACAGCGTTGTTATTAAGCAAAATATAAAAATCAGATTACAGCCTCCAAGCAATGATCATATATTCGGTACAGATGAATTTGGAAGAGATATTTTTTCAAGGTTGGTTCACGGTACAAGGGTATCACTTACCGTAGGGTTGATTTCGGTAGGTATTGCACTGACCATAGGAGGTTTTTTAGGTGCGATAGCCGGATATTACGGTAAGAAAGTTGATAATGTAATAATGAGAATTATGGATATTTTTCTTGCGGTCCCTAATATACTTCTTGCAATCGCAATAGTATCGGCATTAGGTACCAGCATAGTAAATCTGATGATAGCGGTAGGCATTTCGAGTATTCCTACTTACGCAAGGATAGTCAGAGCATCTGTTTTGTCAATTAAGGATCAGGAATTTGTCGAAGCGGCAAAAGCAATAGGAGCAAAGGATTTAACAATTATTGTAACTCATATAATTCCTAATTCCCTGGCACCTGTTATTGTACAGGCAACTCTCGGGGTAGCAAATGCAATATTGTCAACCGCGGCATTAAGCTTTATCGGATTGGGGATACAGCCTCCTGCACCTGAATGGGGAGCAATGCTTTCAGGGGGCAGAACATTCCTCAGGGATGCAACTCATATAACCATATTTCCCGGGATTGCCATCATGATAACAATACTGGCATTAAATATGCTTGGAGACGGTTTGAGGGATGCACTTGATCCAAAATTGAAGTAGGAGGAGCAATATGGAAAACGAAAAACTGGCAGTTGATATAGAAAATTTAGTTGTTGAGTTTAAAACCGATGATGAAACAGTAAAGGCTGTAAACGGTGTGAATTTAAAGCTGGCGAAGGGTAAAACTCTTGGCTTGGTCGGTGAGACAGGTGCAGGCAAAACGACAACAGCATTATCAATTTTAAGATTAGTACCTAATCCACCGGGTATAATTAAGGAAGGTAAAATAACACTGGACGGAAAAAATTTATTTGAGTATACTGAGGATGAGATGGATAAAATTCGGGGTAATAAGGTTTCTATGATTTTTCAGGATCCCATGACCTCCCTGAACCCTGTTATGACGGTTGGAGAACAAATTTCAGAGGGTATACAGATACACCAGAATATGAACAGCAAGGATGCGATGAATAAGGCTGAAGAAATGCTAGAGCTGGTTGGAATACCAAAGGACAGATCCTCCGAATATCCCCATCAGTTTTCAGGAGGTATGAAGCAAAGAGTAGTAATAGCAATTGCCTTATCCTGTAACCCTCAGTTACTTATTGCAGATGAACCTACTACTGCTCTTGATGTGACAATTCAAGCACAGGTTCTCGAGCTGATGAAGCAGCTAAGAGAAAAATATGATACCTCTATGATTATGATAACTCATGATCTTGGTATAGTAGCGGAGGTTTGTGACGAGGTTTCGATTATGTATGCAGGTAAAATAGTAGAACATGGAAATTTAGAGGATATTTTTGAGAATACAAAGCATCCCTATACAGAAGGATTATTTAATTCCCTTCCCAATATAGCAGACAGGAAAGCAATGCTTAATCCCATTAAAGGGTTAATGCCCGATCCGACTGACTTACCGAAGGGCTGTTCATTTCATCCAAGATGCATTTATGCTAAGGATATTTGCAGTAAAAGAGAACCTGCTGAAACTAAGTTAAGTGATACTCATTATGTTTGTTGTTTAGCCTATGAAAATACCGAAGTTAAAATAAACGGAGGTGTAAATTAATGAATAAATTATTAGAGGTAAAAAATTTAAAGAAATATTTCAAAACAAAAAAGGGCTTGCTGTATGCTGTAGATGATGTAACCTTTTCAATTGAAAAGGGCAAGACCTTAGGTATAGTTGGGGAGTCGGGATGCGGAAAATCAACAACCGGCAGAGCAATTTTAAGATTATTAGAGCCTACGGCTGGAGAGGTAATTTTTGAGGGTAAAAATATTTTAACCTATGGCAATGAGGAAATGAGAAAAATGAGAACCAAAATGCAAATTATCTTTCAGGACCCATTTGCGTCTCTCGATCCAAGGAAAACCGTCAGTGAAATAATAGGAGAGCCTCTTAAGCTTAACAAAATAATAACCGATAAAAAGGAAAGAAATTTAAAGGTACTGGAGCTTATGGAAACCGTAGGTCTTGCAGAAAGACTTGTCAATACCTACCCTCATGAGCTTGACGGAGGGAGAAGGCAAAGAATAGGTATTGCCCGTGCCCTTTCTCTCAATCCTAAATTTATAGTTTGTGACGAGCCTGTTTCGGCATTGGATGTTTCTATTCAGGCGCAAATTCTAAACTTGTTGAAAACATTGCAGAAGGAATTTGATTTAACATATATATTTATAACACATGATTTATCGGTAGTAAATTATTTCGCGGATGAAATAGCGGTAATGTATTTAGGAAAGGTTGTTGAAAAGGCACCATCTGAAAAACTGTTCGAAAATCCTATGCATCCTTATACTCAGGCTCTCCTTTCAGCAATACCGGTGCCGGATATCAGAAAACGCAGCAACAGAATTATATTAAAGGGAGAAATTTCTTCACCTATCGATCCTAAGCCGGGATGCAGGTTTGCGCCTAGATGTAATTATGTAAAGGATGAATGTAAAAAAATCGGTCCCGAATTAATTGAAAAAAATTCTGAGCATTATGTATCATGCCATTTATTCAAATAAATCAAAGCGTATACATTATAAGTATGCTTAATATATTATCACAAGGAGTTATACAAAATGAATTATAATCCATTAGAATATAAATATCCATCTAAAAGAAATGTAATGTACGGCCATAAGGGTATGGTTGCCACATCCAATCCATTGGCGGCTCAAGCAGGTTTAGAAATAATCAAAAAGGGTGGAAATGCAATTGATGCTGCAATTGCAACGGCTGCATGTTTAACTGTCGTTGAACCTACATCAAATGGTATAGGAGGAGATGCCTTTGCATTAATATGGATTAATGATAAGCTTCATGGCTTAAATTCAAGTGGATATTCTCCATATAGCATATCGGCTGAAAAGCTTAAGGAAAGGGGAATAAAGGAAATACCCAAATTTGGCGTAATACCTGTAATGGTACCCGGTATTCCTGCAGCATGGGCAGAGCTATCAGCTGAATTTGGCAAGCTGCCGCTTTCCGAAGCTTTAAAGCCTGCCGTAAATTATGCAAGATATGGCTTTACCGTATCCGCAGCAGTTAAGAAATTTTGGGATATAGCATATAACAAATATAAAAAGGAGGCTATCGGTGAGGAATTTAACAATTGGTTTGAAACATTTACTCATAACGGAAAGACACCTGACTTCGGGGAGATCTGGAAGCTGCCTCATCATGCCGATACTATAGAATTAATTGGGGAAACATATTCCGAAGCCTTTTATAAAGGAGAAATTGCAGATAAAATAGATGCTTTCTTTAAGAAATACGAAGGCTACCTTACCAAGGAGGATTTAGTCAATTATAAGCCTGAGTGGGTAGATCCGATCAGCGTAAATTACAGAGGCTATGATGTGTGGGAATTGCCTCCTAACGGGCAGGGACTTGTGGCGCTGATGGCATTAAATATTCTTAAGGGCTTTGAATTTAACGAAAAGGAATGCAGTGATACATTACATAAGCAAATAGAAGCAATTAAATTATCCTTTGCTGACGGACAAAAGTATATTACTGACTATAACAAAATGAAGCATGAGGTCGGAAGCTTTATGTCCGAGGATTATTCGGAAAAAAGAAGGGCCTTGTTATCTGATTATGCCCGAGTGCCTGAAGCAGGAGAACCCCAAGGCAGCGGTACAGTATACTTATGCACTGCAGACGGTGACGGAAATATGGTATCATATATCCAAAGCAATTATATGGGATTTGGTTCCGGAATTGTAATACCTGGAACAGGTATAGCGATGCAAAACCGAGGACATAATTTCAATCTTGAGCCTGAGCATGAAAACTGTCTGGCGTCTCATAAAAAAACATATCACACTATTATACCGGGATTTTTAACAAGAAATAACAAGGCGGTAGGACCCTTTGGAGTAATGGGCGGCTTTATGCAGCCCCAGGGACACGTTCAGGTTATTATGAATTTAATTGATTTCGGTATGAATCCTCAGGAGGCACTCGATGCACCGAGATGGCAGTGGATTAATAATATGACGGTGGAGGTAGAGCATGGCATCCCACTCCATATAGTAAATGATTTGCTGAGAAGAGGTCACGATATTAAAATACAGCCTAATGAAGCAGGCTTTGGAAGAGGTCAGATTATTGTGAAAACAGAGGAAGGTACTCTTTGCGGCGGAACTGAAAACAGATGTGACGGACACATAGCGGTTTGGTAAAAAGTATTATTGTAAAACTCTGAATGATATAATATAATGAAGAAAAATAATGGAGCTGATTAATATGAAAAATTCTAATTTCTTCGCTTTTATATCCAGAATGAAATATATAAATCGTTGGGGCTTAATGCGCAATACAAGGGAAGAAAATGTTTCCGAGCACAGTCTTGAGGTTGCTGTCATAGCACATGTTTTGACAATAATTCAAAGGAAGCGTTTAAATATAAATATTAATCCCGAAAGAACGGTTTTGTATGCAATATATCATGATTCCTCCGAAATATATACGGGAGATTTACCTACACCTGTCAAATATTATAATTCAAGTATAAAAGAAGCTTATAAGAATGTGGAGCTGTCCGCTAATAAGAGGCTTCTGAATTTATTGCCGAAGGATTTTTATGATATATATGAACCGATTTTGATGCCTAAGGACGAAGAAAAAGCAATATGGGAAACCATAAAGGCGGCAGATAAAATAAGCGCACTTATTAAATGTATCGAAGAAGAAAAATCAGGCAATAAAGAGTTTATGAAAGCTAAGCAATCAATATTAAATGATATCAAAAATATGAACAGACAAGATGTGGAGATATTTATGGAGGAATTTATAGGAGGGTATTATCTAACGTTGGATGAAATGGAATAGTTTTGCACAGTTGAGGGGGAAAAATAGACTGGAATAATAAAGGTGATAATCGACAATAGTTCGCTGATTATCACCTTTATATACATCCGGCTAATATTCAAATATTCAATTGATTACAAAAAAAATTTATATTTGAAACAAGCTGTTAATTTCTTCACGGGAAAGTGAGTTTATTATTACCTCTCCTTTTTTTATAACCGAATCTGCCAAATCCTTTTTGTTTTGTTGGAGCTTTTCTATTTTTTCTTCAATAGAATCTTTAACTATCAGCTTATATACAAGCACCTTATTTTCCTGACCTATACGATGAGTTCTGTCTGTTGCTTGATTCTGTGCGCTGATATTCCACCAAGGGTCAAAATGTATTACTACATCAGCTCCCGTCAAATTAAGTCCTGTACCTCCGGCTTTCAAGGAAATTAAAAAAACAGGAGTATTATCAGTATTAAATTTATTTGCCATTTCCAATCTTTCTTCGCTTTTAGTCGCACCTGTCAGCTTATAATAATCAATATTGTGTTGTTTTAAATTGTCCTCTATTATTTTGAGCATCGACGTAAATTGAGAAAATATTAAAATTTTGTGATTATTTTCGATACTGCTCATTAAAATTTCCATACACAAATCGAGCTTAGCGCTTTCTCCGTCATAATTTTCAAAGCATAAGGATGGATGACAACATATTTGTCTTAATCTCGTAAGCATTGCCAGAATTCTGATTTGACTTTTATTATATCCATTTGCTGATATTTCATCGTTAAATTCTCTATGAAGCTTTAACAGCTCTGCAGAATAGAGTTTTTTCTGTTTTATATCCATTTGCGCATAGGATATAGCTTCAATTTTATCAGGGAGCTCCTTTAAGACATCTCTTTTAAGTCTTCTCAATATAAAAGGCTGTATTTGTCTTTGAAGTCTGGTTAACAGATTTTTATTATCCTCTTTAACAATCGGCATTTCATAATTATCTTTAAATTTATTGTAGTTAAGAAGAAATCCGGGCATGATAAAGTCAAAGATAGACCACAAATCAGACAGTGAGTTTTCTATTGGTGTGCCTGTCAATGCAAAACGGATATCACTTATTAAAAGCTTAACTGCCTTTGCATTTTGAGTCGTGGAATTTTTTATATATTGGGCTTCATCTAAAATACAATATTTAAATTCAATATCCTTATAAAATTCAATATCTCTTTTTATTAAATCATATGATGTAATTATCAATTCGTAATTATTAATATCAGAAATAAGCTCAGTTCTTTGCTTCTGTGTTCCGTTAATAATTAAAGCAGTTATTTCAGGTGCAAATCTGTCTAATTCGCTTTTCCAGTTGTAAACTAAGGAGTTCGGGCATATAACTATTGATGGTTTATCTGTAATGCATTTTTCCGACAGAAAAAGGCTTATTATCTGAAGGGTTTTACCTAAGCCCATATCATCCGCCAATATACCCCCAAGTGAATACATTGCAAGAGTTTTAAGCCATTTAAAACCTGTTTTTTGATAATTTCTCATTATGGGGTTAAGCTTTTCGGGCAATTCAAAATCAGTTTCGTCAGAGTCTTTTATATCCCTTATCATTTCTTTGAAATTTGCTTCTTTCCTAGCATTGACCCGGGAATTGTTTTTAATTAAGCTGTCTAAATATAAGGAACGATATTTCGGTAAAACTATTTGCCCTGATATAAGCTCATCACTTGAAACATTCAAATCATTTACAAAATGTTCAATAGTATTGAAATAATCATTATCTAAAGTTAAAAAGGAACCATCTTTTAAACGAAAATATTTTTTTCTTTTTTTATAAGTATTAAGTATATCCTTAAGCTCAGAAGGATCAAATTCAAGCTTATCAATATCTATTTCAATTAAATTGTTTTTCAGCCTAATTCCCATTGATATGGATTTAGGATATCTGATATTAATTTTCCTAAAATCATCACTTACATTTACCTCACATAGAGAGGTTAAGATGCTAATACCGGAGGTTATGAATTCATATATTTTATTTTCATCCTTCATGGAATATTTCGCGGAGGTTACTTCAAAGCCTGCATTTTCCATGGCAGCAATTATTTTAGCTTCATCTGCAAGATTACGTATGACTGTATTGTCAGATGAACATTTTTTCAAGGGATTAATTTCGGTATCCCCATAAGTAAATATTAAATTTGCATATATAAATCCATGACTGTCTGTATCCAGATATATACTTGCAGAAAGAGGCTGAATTTTATATTTATTAAAGATTTCAACATTAGATTTAACAACAGCATTTTTAGAAATCTGCGGCAGTACCGATGAACAAAATTTACCGATATAATCACTCGATAAAATTAAATCCTTAGTTGGCTGTATCATAATTTTTTGTATAGCCGGCAGTATATTATCAACAAAATCATGGGTGCACCTATAAAATTTGTCCTCTGCAATTATATAGGTGTAATTTTTTGAAGAGGCAATAAAAGTAATGTATAAATTAGTTGTAAAAAGATAATTGTCATTTTCGCCTTCAATGTAAAATTCTGCATCCGGATTTTTGTTTAAAAAGGTAATGCTGTCAAATTTATAATTATATCCGTGACATTCCAGAGTTTTGTTTTCAAATAAATTAAAAAAATCATCCAACGAAAACGGCAGAATTTTCAAATAACGTCCGTTTATATTATAGGAATTGAAAACCCCCTGAGTTTTTACAATAATTTGCCTGTAAGCATCTGCTTCATCTCTTAAAAAAATTGCCAAGGGCTGAGATTCCTTTTCAAACTCACATATCTTATGGCTAAATTCCAAGTTTTTTCCGTATTTTGCAAAGGTAGAATTTTTAATATAGCTTGCCAATAAATAGGCATCCTTTACAACATATTTTCTTTTATCTCCGATTTTGAATTCTATTCCGATCGAATCTTTTTCTGAGATAAACAAAATTGGCTCAAGAGAAACAGAGCCCTCAAGTTTTTCATTTTTAACGGCATTGGTTATTTTTGTCTCAAAAACATTGATTAATTCCTCCAACTGACGGTTTTGAGCGGATGCTTGGGCCCGTTTCTGCTTTACAGATTCTAAATCACTTATAAATGTAATTTTTTTTGTATTATATTTATGATATATTTTCAGTAATGCAGCCGTAATATGCTTGCAGCTCCCGGAGTATTCTAAGAAGGCAGGACAATTGCAGTCAAAGTCAAGAACATTACCGTCATCGTCTATTGTTATGGAGGTTTCATAGGATGAATAATAGCTTCCTTTAACCTTGGCAGTATATATATTAACATGTTCTCCCAGTGTTTCATAATAAACCTTATCAATGTCAATATGAGCTACATTGTTGCTGTTATAATATTCCAACCCCTTGATAAAGGTTTTGCCATTTGCTGCAAAGCTGCGAATATCATTTATATTAAAATTAATTTTGTCCATTTAGTCTCCTATCAAAAAAGTGAATCTATCAAACATTATATACTAATTTGACTTTTTTTGAAATATTAATATTCGCTATTATCATATAAGAGCTTAAAAAAATATAATCAGCAAAAATATAATCAATTATATAATATAGTAAAATATAATTTCAAGGGATTTTAAGATAAATATAAATAAAAGTTATAATTTAAATACATATTATAACTTTTATTTATTAGACTATAGAAAATTATATTGTTATACTTTAATAAATTTATTTTAATATATCATAAAATAAGGATAAAATATGAATCAATATGGTTATATGACCTTTAAATCTGTTTCATTTGCTATGAAATTTGAAGCTGCAATAAAAAACTGCAATATTAAAACAAAAATAATACCTGTCCCAAGAAGTATCAGCTCAAGCTGCGGATTATGCTTAAGATTTAATCTTGAGGATACGGATAGGCTTAAATCGTTTGCTGTTAACAATAATTTAGAATATGATAAAGTTTACTCTGAAATTTAATTTAATAGTATGCTTTATATCAAGCAACAAATGTCAGATAGCATCCGCTTATAAATCCGAGCAGCAAAAAAACTGATGATATTCTGCCTTTATGGAGGATTTTAGCTTCCGGTAAAAGCTGATTGGCAGTAACATAAAGCATGCTGCTTGCGGCGGCGGATAAGCAAAAGCCTATAAAATAATCAGAGATATCACCGAGAACTGCGCCGATTACCGCACCGAATGCAGTAGGTATTCCTGTAAGCAATGTCAAGAAAAGGACCGATACAGGAGAAGCTCCTGCCATTATCATCGGAACGCCTACACTCATTCCTTCAGGTATATTATGTGCAGTTATTAATATACTTAATTTTAAGCCAGTTTCATTAGAATGAATATAGCTCGAGCCAATCGCAATGCCTTCAGGAAAATTATGGAGGCTTAAACTTATCATTATAATCATTCCCATCTTAAAATAACTAAGCTTTTTACCGGTATAATTTTTCAATTTATCGGTAGGAATCATTTCTTCAGCATATAAAACTGATGCCAATCCAAAAACAAGACCGAGTGTCACAATAAAAAATCCACTGATTTCATATGCTTCAGGCAACAAATCAAAGCTTATTATAGACAGCATTATGCCGGATGCAAAGCTTAACAGGCATGATACGGCCCTATTGCCGGGGTGACGAAATAATATTGATAAAAAACCTCCCATACAGGTGCCAATGCCGCCTATAATGAACCCTGCTATAAAAAAATTTAATATATTCAAATTTAACCTCCCAGACTTCTTTCAAATTTTGCAATTAATAAGGACAATTGATTTATTTAATTATATGTGTGATATATTTAATTAAGTATAGTAAATAATATTTTATAATGATATATATACTAAATATCTTGTACATATTATAATTGTAGTATATAATTCAATTGTAATACAATTTGAGAGAAATAATAATCAGTAATTTATCACTGATTATTATTTTGAGAGCAATAGAAAAAGGATAAATAAATGGAGAAAAATATTAATACTAAAATTGTTAAAATTGACCCTAAAAATATAGATTATGATATAATAAAAGAAGCGGCACATGTAATAAACCAAGGTGGAACAGTTGTTTTTCCTACAGAAACTGTATATGGTATCGGTGCAGATGCTTTGAACGCAGAAGCAGTAGACAAGATATTCAAGGCAAAAGGCAGACCGCAGGATAATCCCCTTATAGTGCATATTGCAGATTTTGATGAACTAAATAATCTCGTATTAAATATACCGATCAATGCAAAAAGGCTGGCTGATAAATATTGGCCCGGGCCTATGACTATGATTTTATATAAAAAAGATATTTTATCTGATAAAATATCTGCCGGTTTAAATACAGCAGCAATAAGGCTGCCGTCTAATGAAATAGCTCTTGCCTTAATCAAAGAAAGCAAAAAGCCGATAGCGGCTCCCAGTGCCAACTTATCAGGCAAACCAAGTCCGACGGAAGCTAATCATGTAATAGAGGATCTCATGGGAAAGGTCGATATGATTATCGATGGAGGCAGTACATCAATAGGACTGGAATCTACCGTAGTTGATATGACTGCAGATGTACCTATGATACTCAGACCCGGCGGGATAACATATGAGGATATAGTTAGTGTTTTGGGCAATTGCGACTATGATCCCGCAATTATAAAAAGCAGTGACAAGATTATACCAAAATCTCCGGGACAAAAATACAGACATTATCATCCTAATGCTGATATAATTCTTTATAAAGGGAATATTGATAACATTGTCAGAAAAATAAACGAAGACTATGAATTGCTGGAATCAGAAGGTAAAAGAGCGGGAATCATGTCGACGGTTCAGACTAATGAGTATTATGGTGGCAAAAAAACTATTTGTGTAGGTGACAGAACAAAATTGCTCACTATTTCGTCTAACTTATTTAAAGACATGAGAGAATTTGATTACAGAGGAATTGATATTATACTTGCCGAATCAGTTGATGAATCCGGACTGGGTAAAGCTATAATGAACAGATTAACTAAAGCTTCGGTAAAAATAATAATTGTGTGAGGATTTATTATGAATATATTATTTGTATGTACGGGCAATACATGCAGAAGCAGTATGGCTGAAGGAATTTTTAATGATTTGTTAAAAGACTCAAATAAAAATATATTTTCTTCATCGGCAGGTATACGAGCTTATGAGGGTGAAAAAGCAAATGAAAAATCAATATTGCTCCTTAATGCAAGAGGTATAGATATAAGCTCCCATCGTGCAAAACAGCTGACTGCAGATATTATTGCCAATTCAGATATTATTTTGACTATGACAGCTTATCATAAGGATATAATAATAAATTCTGTACCCGAGGCTGAAAATAAGGTATATACATTAAAGGAATATGCTTATATAATCAATGGTGAAGAAATAAATAAGAATAATTTAGATATTGCCGATCCCTACGGAATGGACTATAATGCATATGAAACAAGTATGAAAGAAATCGAGACAGAAATAAAGAAAATAATAAATAATATAGATAAACTAAAATCTAACGGAGGTAAGATTTAATGAAAATAGTTATAGGATGTGATCACGGCGGATTTGAGTTAAAAGAAATTATTAAAACTCATTTATCGGAGAAAGGACATACTGTAATTGATATCGGCACAAACAGCAAGGATTCTGTTGATTATCCCGATTACGGAAAAAAAGCAGCAGAAATGGTTGCTGATAAGTCTGCTGACAGAGGTATAGTAATATGCGGAACAGGTATAGGAATATCAATTGCCGCAAATAAGGTTGAAGGAATCAGATGTGCTTTATGCACAAACGAATATATGGCAAAAATGTCGAGACAGCATAATGATGCTAATATGCTGGCACTGGGAAATAGGGTAATAGGAGCAGGGCTTGCCGCTGAAATAGTTGATATATGGTTAAATACTGATTTTGAAGGCGGCAGACATTTATTGCGTGTAAACAAATTAATGGAAACAGAAATAAAAGGATAAAAGAGGATTCATATGGCTAATTATTTTATAGCGTTTTTTTCAGCTTTAATTATAGCATTCATTTTAACTCCACCTGCAAGGCACCTTGCCTTTAAGGTCGGTGCACTTGATGTACCTAAGGAGCCCAGAAAAATTCACAAAAAACCCATGCCCTATTTTGGAGGGTTGGCAATTTATGTGGCAATAATTTCATGTATGTTTGTATATATGCCTCACAGCAGAACGAATATTGCTGTAATAGTAGGTGCGACAATCATTGTTCTGACAGGTATTGTAGACGATATGTTCGGTATGAATGCCAAATTAAAGCTTTTTATGCAGATTATCGCTGCTTCTGTCGCTATATACGGAGGAGTAAAAATACATTTTATTACTAATCCTTTATCAGAGACGGGTATAAGCTTGCTGAGAAACCTGACTATACCGATAACATTATTTTGGATAGTAGGAATAACAAACACAATCAATTTAATAGACGGTTTAGACGGGCTAGCATCAGGTGTAGCCAGTATAGCTGCAACTACATTGCTGTTTACAGCTGCATTAAAGGGATATGATTTTATAGTTATGCAATGTGCAATAATAGCCGGGGCATCATTAGGATTTCTGCCATTTAACTTTAACCCTGCCAAAATATTTATGGGAGATACCGGAGCTCTGCTGCTTGGCTATATGCTTGCAGTGACTTCTGTTTTAGGTATGGTTAAAAGCGTTGCGGCAGTAGCGTTGGTAGTGCCTGTATTTGCGTTGGGAATACCTATATTTGATACAACATTTGCTATTATCAGAAGATACATCAACAAAAAGCCTATTATGGAAGCTGACAAGGATCATCTTCATCATAAGCTTATGAAAAAAGGTCTGAACCAAAGACAAACGGTATTAGTCATGTATTTTATAAGTACAGTTTTAGGTCTTGCGGCAATTATTGTAGCTGATGCTGAACCTGCAGTAGGCTTTACAGTCGTAGGAGTTGTAGTTGTATTAATTTTTTACCTGGCAGGTAAAATAGGATTATTCAAGAAAAAAGAAAATTAACAAATGCAGCGGAGACAGTCATTTGTATTTTTTGGAGGAAGCTATGAAAAAGATTAAGGTACTGATTATTTTTGGTACTCGTCCCGAGGCTGTAAAAATGGCCCCGATTATTAAAGCGCTGGAAAAGGATGAAAGCTTTATTTTAAAAACCTGTGTCACAGCACAACACAGAGCAATGTTGGATCAGGTTCTGAGAATATTCGATATTAAACCCGATTACGATTTAAATATATTTCAAAACGGACAGACTCTTACTCAAATCACCTGCAGAGCATTAACGGGCTTAGAGGGTGTTATCGAGGAATTTAAGCCGGATTTGATACTCGTTCAAGGAGATACCACTACAGTTTTTACAGGAGCGTTGGCGGCATTTTACCACCATATCAAAATTGGTCATGTTGAAGCAGGATTAAGAAGCGGTAATTTATATTCCCCATATCCGGAGGAGGCTAACAGAATGTTAACCGGTGTATTGACTGATTTCCATTTCGCGCCTACCGATAATTCGAGAGATAATTTAATTCGTGAAGGCTATGATGACAATAAAATATTTATAACAGGCAATACATCTATTGATGCTTTACAATGGGTAATAGACAAGAACTACAGGTTTGAGGATGAAGCTCTTAATAATATTGATTTTGCCAATAAAAAGGTTATATTACTTACTGCTCACAGAAGAGAAAATATAGGTGAGCCAATGGAAAACATATTTACCGCAATAAAAGATATAGTTGATGATAATCGAGATGTAGAGGTAATTTACCCGATGCATTTAAATCCCAAGGTCAGAGAAATTGCGGAGAATATACTTGGAAATACGGAAGGGGTTTATTTGACAGAGCCTTTAGATTACCTTCCCTTTACTAATCTTATGGCAAAATGCTATTTGGTAATTACTGATTCAGGCGGAATACAGGAGGAGGCCCCGTCGCTGGGGAAACCCGTTTTGGTAGTGAGAAAAGAAACCGAGAGACCTGAAGGTATAGAAGCCGGAACAGCTAAGCTTGCAGGAGTTGACAGAGAAACCATCTATGAATACCTTGATATATTAATTAACAACACAGATGAATACAAAAAAATGGCTAATGCCGTAAACCCTTACGGTGACGGTAGGGCAGCACAATATATAGCAGAAGCTATAAAGAAAAAGCTGCTTTAGGATTAAAATAATAACCTGTCTAAATATAAATTTATATTTAGACAGGTTATTTTATCAAAATTAATTTGTATTATGTATTTTTAGTAATAAAAAGATTTAGTAATTATTATTGCAGTATTATGATGTTGATCAAATAGTGTATTCTTATATATTGCAGCTGCTGCAGTTGCTGCAATCCATCACTTTCCTTTTTTTATCATCATACATTGCTCTGTCAGCTTTCGCAATTAATTTATCTATTGTGTCTCCGTCATAAGGAAAGAAGCCGATTCCGATACTTAATGATATATTGATGTCAATATCGTTAAACTTAACGGTTTTATTTTTATCTGCAATCCTTGAAACAATAACATCATTATTATCGAGAGTTTTAATATAAGGTAATAAAATTAAAAATTCATCTCCTCCGTGTCTGGCTACAATATCATTCTTTCTAGTGGTTTCCTTAAGTATTTCAGCTACCTTAACGAGTACCAAATCGCCGGTCTCATGACCATACGTATCATTGATGGTTTTCAAATTATCAACATCAATAAACATTACACCAAGCATATGATTATTTCTTTTTGCATTGATCAGAAACTTTTCGGCAAGCTCGAAAAATAATGTTCTGTTTGCAACCTTAGTCAGGTTATCATAATATGCCAGGTTTTTTATTATTTTTTCTTTTTGTTTTAATTTTTTGTTTACTTTGCATAGCTCATGAACATATTCCTTTAATGCGTTAATCTGGATAAATTGATTTGTCACATCAATAAATTCCAAAAGTAAATATTTTGATTCATTTTCTATGAATCTGCTTATTTTTAAATTTAAATTATATTTACTGTTAATTAAACCTTGATGCATTGCAGCTGAAAAAAATATCTTGCTGTCATTATCAATTACATTCTTTATAGCGTTACTGAAGTAATTCACATTTATCTTGGGCAGTATATCGTAGATATTATTGTTCAAAACCTCTTCTTTAGGAAATCCGGTTATCCTTTCCATATAGTTGTTAAAAAGAGATATTTCCAAATTTTCATTTAATATTATTATTCCTTCACTGACATCATTCAGTACATCATATAAAATTTTATTCATAAAGTTCATCCTCTAGTTTATCTATCTTTTTAATCAACTCATTTAATGAATTTAATGTTAAATTAACAATTATTGCGCCCTGTACCTCGGTATCGTCTATTATGAATGTAATATACAGTAATAATAAATGACTGTATTCTGTATTATCTATATCTTTACTGAATTTTTTTCTGTCAAATAGTTTTACCTCCGGCAATGTGTAGTTTAAGTTGATATCTAAATAGTTTCCTACCTCACCCATAATGGAATTTAATATAATATTGCCGATTTCCTTTATAATATCAAAATCAACATTTGTAAAGTTCAGTTCATAATATTCGTCCATTTCTTTTTTGTTAAGACATAGGTTAATAAAGGTTCTCATTTTTTCGGCAGAAAATATTAAATTAGCTTTTCCGGTCAATTTTTCCTCAAAAGAAATAGAAGATACCATTAAAGCTCCGTCAATTTCCTTTGGAATATAATCATCTATTTTAAAATCCTTGTTATAGACATTTAATAGCTCTATATCAGGAATATTTAATATAATTTTTCTGTTTACAATTTCCGATAGCATTGCAGCAGCTTTTCCTACGCTGATATTAAACAATTCCTTTAAAATATCATATCTAAGATTTCTATCATCCATTTTGTCCGCTCCTTATCATCTCACAAATTAATTGGGCTTTTATATCATTAAGAGGCTTATTTACAAAAGACATTATATTATATGAATCAATTTCTTCTCTTACACTTTTTTGCACATCAGCTGTAACTACGATTATTTTTGCATTATTATCATATTGTTTAATTAATTCTATTAGCTCCTTGCCGTTTAATTTAGGCATTAATAAATCCAGTATTATATAATCAGGATTGATTTCCTTATATTTCTCAAATCCCTCAAGTCCGTCATCAGCGTAAAAAAACTCAACGTCATTTAAATACTTATTTATGAAATTTGCATTTATTTTTTGTGAAAAGATTGAATCATCAACTATTAAAACCTTAACCATAATAAAATTATACCTCCGGTATTTTAAAAAAATAAAACCAGCAATTTTGTTGATTGCCGGTCGGTTGCACTACTGGCTCAATATTCTCAAAGTGCCCAGATAAAGGGAATATCTCATTGCCTCCATTTTCATTTTATATCTTAATTTCCGCATATTGGTATATTAATACAAAACACCCATAAAGTCAACATATAAATAACAAAAAAATGCATATATTCTCAAAATATGACATAAAGTACCATGACTTGTTTTAAAAAAGGTTCTTGCTTAGTATATAACATATTATTAATCAAAAAAATATTATTGACAAAATAATTTTTCTGTACTATACTTTGAATATCGAAATATTTGACATTAAATATAAATGCAAATCAAATGAATTGAAATTCAAAATATAAATTAATTTATCGGAGGAAATTATGGTTTTTGAAAAAATAGTTGAAATATTAGAGGAAGAATTAGATGTTGAAAAGGAAGATATAAAGCTTGACAGTAAATTAAAAGAAGATTTAGGTGCAGATTCCCTTGATTTATTTGAATTAATAAGCAAATTAGAGGAAGCATGTGAAGTGACAATTGATGAAGAAGATTATTCTAAGCTTGTTACCGTTCAAAATATAATTGATTACATTGAAAACAAGAAAAACTAAGGAATAAATTCATTCAGTTAATATATCTACATATACGCCCAAGGAATAAATGTTAATAGTATTGAATGAATTAAAAAACGAGACGTATATAATTTATACTTCTCGTTTTTTTGAAATAAATTAATAATAGAAGATTAAGGAGAACCTATGATAAAAACAAAAATTTGCAGCTTGTTAAATATTAAGTACCCTATATTTCAAGGCGGAATGGCGCAAATTTCAGATGCAAATCTTGCAGCAGCAGTATCAGAGGCCGGTGGATTAGGAATTATAGCAGCAGGAAACAATACTCCCGAAGAATTGAAAAAGGAAATTGATAAAATAAAATTATTAACTGATAAACCATTTGGCGTTAATGTTATGCTTTTAAATGTTTATGCCAAGGAGGTAAGCTATTTGCTAGCCGAGGAAAAAGTGCCTGTAATAATTACAGGTGCAGGTAACCCCAGTGCTTATATGAAGCTGTGGAAAGAT
The DNA here is from genome assembly GCA_036846385.1 of Bacillota bacterium. Taxonomy (GTDB): domain Bacteria; phylum Bacillota; class Clostridia; order Tissierellales; family Sedimentibacteraceae; genus Sedimentibacter. The sequence continues at coordinate 23,453 of DAIUCB010000001.1, forward strand.
GCCGGCATTAAAGTAATACCGGTAGTACCGTCTGTTGCATATGCAAAGCATTTAGAGAAAATAGGAGCTGATGCATTAATATGTGAAGGAACAGAATCGGGAGGTCATGTCGGTGAAACGACTACAATGTGTTTAACTCCACAGGTTGTTGATGCAGTAAATATTCCCGTTATCGCTGCAGGCGGTATTGCAGACGGCAGAGGAATTGCCGCAGCCCTGTCTTTGGGAGCACAGGGTGTTCAGGTCGGAACCAGATTTCTAGTAGCAAAAGAATGCAATGTACATCAAAATTATAAAAAGAGGGTTTTAAAAGCCAATGATACAGATACTGCAGTTACAGGCAGAAAAACAGGTCACCCTGTGAGAGTATTAAAAAACAAATTGGTAAATCAATTTAAAGAACTGGATAAAAATAATGCAGCTGTTGAAGAATATGAAAATCTCGGTCGCAGGAGATTATATTTAGCGGCAGTTGAAGGAGATGTTGACTATGGCTCTGTTATGTCTGGTCAAATAGCAGGTCTGGTGAACAAAGAGCAAAGCTGCTATGAAATTATAACAGAAATGTTTGATGAGGCAGAAAAAATTATTAAAAACATAAATTCTATCGTAGGAGGATATTATGGGTAAAACAGCTATTGTATTCCCGGGTCAAGGCGCACAGTATGCAGGAATGGGAAAAGACTTTTATGATAATTTTAAAGAAAGTAAAGAAGTATTTGATAAGGCAAATAAAGCATTGGGATTTGATATAGCTAAATTATGCTTTGAAGGAGCCAATGAGGAATTAAGTGTTACAAAGGTTACACAACCTGCAATTTTAACAGTATGTATGGCAATATTTGAGATAATTAAAAAGAAAATTCATCGTAATTCAGATTCTATAGTAATGGGTGGATTGAGTCTGGGTGAATATTCAGCTTTAACAGCCTCCGGAGCTGTTGATTTTGAAACTGCGGTTAAGCTTGTTTATAACAGAGGAAATTATATGCAAAATGCCGTTCCTGTGGGGGAAGGCGGAATGGCGGCACTGATAGGCTGCTCTGACGAGGATGCGATTAAATTCTGTGAACATGTGACAAATAACTGTGATTTGCTTGAGCCTGCAAATTTTAATTGTCCCGGTCAAATTGCAGTGGGCGGTAAAAGCTCGGCAATAGAATATGCTTTGAAGGAATCCTCGGATTTTAATATCAAGAAGGCAGTTAAGCTGCAGGTCAGCGCACCTTTTCATACTTCTATGCTAAAGCCTGCGGGAATAAAGCTTAAGGAAGACCTTATGAAAATAAAGTTTAAAACTCCATCCTGTGAGGTTATTTCAAATGTGGATGCAAGCTATTACGGAAACGGAAACGAAATAGCTAACAAGCTGGAAAAGCAAGTATATAACCCTGTTAAGTGGGAAGCTTGTGTAAGAAAGATGATAGCTGACGGTGTAGATACCTTTATTGAAGTAGGTCCGGGAAAATCTTTATGTGGATTTATAAAGAAGATAGATAAATCGGTTAATTTTATAAATATAGAGGATATTGACACATTAGAGAAATATTTGAGTATGCAATACTCGTAGAAAGGATTTATTATGAAAACAGCAATAGTAACCGGAGCCTCAAAGGGTATAGGAGCAGTAATTGCTAAAAGACTAAACGAGCTGGGATATAATCTAGTATTAAACTACAAAAACTCAACTGCTGCAATGGATGAGCTTTTAAATAGCTTCTCAAACAAGGAAACGAAGAATATCATTGTACAATGTGACATATCAAGCTTTGAGGATGCAAAAAAACTTATAGAGGCTGCTTATGATAATTTTAGTACAGTTGATGTATTAATAAATAACGCAGGTGTAACTAGAGATAATCTTCTTGCAATGATGACAGAGGATGAATTTGATATCGTTATTGATACAAATTTAAAGGGCTCTTTTAATTGCTGCAAGCATATAGCTAAGAAAATGATGAAACAAAAGTACGGAAGAATTTTAAATATATCTTCTGTTGTCGGGCTCATGGGAAATGCAGGTCAAGTCAATTATGCTGCTTCAAAGGCAGGCTTAATAGGAATGACTAAATCAATGGCACGAGAGCTGGCAAAGAAAAACATATTGGTAAATGCCATAGCTCCGGGATTTATTCAGACAGAAATGACTGATAAGATTCCTCAGGAAATAAAAGAAGAAATGATGAAAAATATCCCTTTACAAAGATTAGGTAGTCCAAGTGACATAGCTGATGCAGTCGAATTTTTAATTTCTGACAAATCATCATACATAACCGGTCAGGTTTTATCTGTTAACGGCGGATTTTATATGTAATAACAATACAAAAACAGTTTGAAAAATCAACTGGCAATTGGAGGCAAAATGAAAAGAAGAGTAGTAATAACCGGAATGGGTGTTGTCAGCCCTATAGGGACAGGAGTAAATACTTTTTGGGAAAATGTTAAGCAGGGCAAATGCGGCATAGGATTGATAGAAAATTTTGATACAACTGATTATACCGTTAAATTGGCAGCAGAAATAAAGGATTTTGATGCTAAGGACTATATGGATAAGAAGGAAGCTAAAAGGCAGGACAGATATTGTCAATTTGCAGTTGCAGCTTCTGAATTGGCTGTTAAGGATTCGGGACTTGATGTCGACAAAATAAATAATCAGAGATTTGGAGTTATTATAGGAAGTGCGGTCGGAGGAATACAAACAATTGAAACTGAGCTTGAAAAGCTGCGCTCTAAAGGACCGGATAAGGTATCAACCTTTTTTATTCCGATGATGCTTCCGAATATTGCTTCCGGAATAGTAGCGATAAAACAAAAAGCAAAGGGTGTAAACTTCAGCACAGTAACCGCTTGTGCTTCGGGAGCAAATGCAATAGGAGAATCATTAAGGAAGATACAGGACGGCACATGTGATATAATGCTGGCAGGCGGAGCGGAGGCAGCTATTACACCGGGCTCTATAGCAGGATTTGCAGCATTAACGGCACTTTCAGTATCTACCGATATAAAAAGGGCATCAATTCCTTTTGATAAGGAAAGAGACGGCTTTGTAATGGGTGAAGGTGCAGGAATTTTAGTTTTAGAAGAATATGAGCATGCAATCAACAGAGGTGCTAAAATATACGCAGAGGTTGCCGGATATGGAACTACCTGCGATGCATACCATATTACGTCACCTGATCCGGAAGCAGAGGGATCTTCAAAATCAATGCTTAATGCAATAGAGGATGCAGGTATTACTCCTGAGCAAATAGGATATATAAATGCACACGGTACCAGCACATTGTACAATGATAAATTAGAAACTTTGGCAATAAAGAAGGTTTTTAAAGAAAATGCTGTTAATATACCGGTAAGCTCAACTAAATCTATGACTGCTCATATGCTTGGTGCGGCAGGTGCAGTTGAGGCTATTATTTGTGCTAAATCACTTCAGGATTCATTTATACCTGCTACAATAAATTATTCTGTGCCTGATTCTGAATGTGATTTAGATTATGTGCCGAATATAGGCAGATATAAAGAGTATGAATATGCAATTTCTACATCCTTAGGCTTTGGCGGTCATAATGCATCTTTAATCATAAAAAAATACAACAGCAATTAAAGCTAAAGAGCTTAAGGAGATATTATGGCTTTTGATATTAATGAAATACAAAAAATATTGCCTCACAGATACCCCATGCTTCTTGTTGATAAAATAACGGAGCTGGAAGAAGGCGTAAAAGCAGTAGGAATAAAAAACGTGACAATGAATGAGCAGTATTTTCAGGGACATTTTCCCGGAAATCCTGTGATGCCCGGAGTACTTATTATTGAAGCCTTAGCACAAACCGGAGCTGTAGCTATTTTGTCGCTTGAGAAATTCAGAAATAAAACAGTGTATTTCGGCGGCATAAAGGAAGCAAAATTTAAGAAAAAGGTTGTACCCGGTGATACATTACGTCTTGAAACCGAAATAATAAAGATGAAGGGAAAATTCGGTGTCGGAAAAGCAATTGCCTATGTAAATGATGAAATAGCAGCTGAAGCCGAACTGATATTTTGTGCGGAGTAATTTAAAAAAAACTTTTGTTATATTTATTTTTATATAATAAAAGTTTTTTTTATAAATTTTTAAATTTATTTTTTAATTGTTAAAAATTTAATAAAGTATTATAATTCAAAGATGCAAACGTTACTTTTTTATTCATTTAATAAGTTGAATATTTTAATTGCTATTGACAAATAATATATTATATTTTAAGATGAACTATAATATGGTAAGTTTATAATAATATTCTTGTATGGGTGGTGATATAGTGTCTATAGATGTTATAAAGGTAATAAGAGAGGCAGAGGATAAAGCTGAAACAATTAAAAAGGAAGCTTCTTTAAAAGCTAAACAAATTATTGCAAATGCAAATTCTGAAGCTTCGGGTATTCTGGAGGATGCCGGAAAAACAGCTGAATTAAATAGATTAAATCTCTTAAATAATGCTGAAGCAGAAGGGCAAAGTCTTTATGAGAACATTATTAATGAGGCTAAAATCAAATGTGATAACGTTTTAAAGCAGGCTGATAAAAACATGGATGATGCATCATCAATTATTCTGGAAAGGATAGTGAAGACGAGTGGCAATAGTTAAAATGAATAAAATCAGCATTATAGGTCTTGATTCAACCAAACAAAGACTTATAAAAGAGCTTATGGACTTGGGAGTAGTTGAAATAAGCTCTCAGGATTCAAAGCTGACGGATTCGGAATGGATGTCTTATATTGAAAGAGATGGTAATGAAAACGAGGTTTTAAAAATTGAATCAGAAATTTCTAAAGTTCATCAAGTTCTTCAAAGTCTCGATAAATATGACAGAAACAAGAAGCCGATGTTTAATTTAAGAAAAGTGGTTTCAGACAAGGATTTTGAAAAGGCTATATTTAATAAGGATAAAATAGAGGAAAATGTCAATTCTATCCTTATGCTGGGTAATCAGATTAATGAGCTTAATACCGAAGAAAACAAGACTGTTTCATATATTATGAGCTTAAGACCTTGGGTGAATTATAAATTACCCTTTGAATTAAATGAGACAAGGTTTACAAGTATCTTCTTAGGAGTTGTTCCCGGTATTGTTTCTGTTGAAAAGCTTATAGCAGATATAGAAACCCTCACTGGCAGATGTTATATTGATTTGATAGGAAGTGATAAGGATCAGTATTATTTGTCAATAATATGCTTGAAAAATGAGAAGGAAGAAGTATTTGATATATTGAAGCAATATAGTTTTAACTCAGTTAGTTTTAAAGATATCGAAGGAACTGCTGCTGAAAATATTGCTGAATATGAAAAAAGGATTTCCGGTATCAATAAGGAAAGGGAAGAATTAGAATCTCAAATATCAAGCTTTGTAAATTATAAATTTGATATTCAATTATTATATGATTATATGATTATTGAAAAAGACAAATCAAAAATTTTATGCAACATGCTTAAAACCGACAAAACGTTTTATGCAAGTGGTTGGATACCGGCAAAAAGCAAGGAAAGCATTGAAGCTGTGTTAAAGCAAAATGAATGCTGGTATGAAATTAATGAGCCGGAGGAGGATGAGCAGTATCCGATATTATTAAGCAACAATTCTCTTATTAAGCCATTGGAAATGGTAACTGAATTGTACAGTCTTCCGTCATCCTCTAATGTAGATCCGACTTCATCAATGTGGTTTTTCTTTTTTGCATTTTTTGGTCTTATGCTGGGAGATGCAGGTTATGGGCTTATAATGATTATAATCGGTGCCGTTATATTAAAAAAATATAAGGTTGAAGGCTCAATTCTCAAAGCGGTAAAGCTTTTATTGTTTGCAGGTATTTCAACTGCATTTTGGGGAGTGATGTTTGGAAGCTGGTTTGGGGATTCTGTAGCTGCCGGAGCGAAGGTTATGTTTAATGTTGATTTCCTGATAAAGCCATTATGGTTAAATCCCTTAGAGGAACCTTTAACATTACTTATTTTCTCATTTGCTTTCGGTGCAATACATTTATTTGTAGGATTAGGTGTTAAGGCATATATGTTAATCAGGGACGGTCATCCTTGGGATGCACTGTTTGATGTTGGCTTTTGGTATGCATTTATTTTGGGTCCCACTCTTTTATTATTGGGAGACAGCTTATTTCCGGGAGCAGGTAATATAGGCAAATGGCTTACAATTATTGGTGTGGGAGGTCTTATACTCACTCAGGGAAGAGATAAAAAGGGTATTATATCTAAGCTGATAAGCGGAGTATTAAGCTTATACGGTATAACCGGTTACTTAAGTGATGTTCTTTCTTATTCAAGATTGCTTGCTTTAGGATTAGCAACAGGCGTTGTATCATCTGTACTGAGCATCATCGGATCTATGGGCGGAAGCAGTATTGTAGGTAAAATTTTATTTATAGCTGTGTTTACCTTTGGACATACATTCAATTTTGCAATAAATGCACTTGGAGCATTTGTGCATTCTGCAAGACTTCAATATGTAGAATTTTTTGGTAAGTTTTATGAAGGCGGAGGAGAAGCTTTTAATCCTCTAATCAAAAATACTAAATATATTAAAATCATTAAGGAGGAAAATTAAATGGAACTATTGATGAACGGAAATTTTTTAGCTATATGCGGAGCTGCCTTAGCGGCGCTTGCAGGTATTGGAAGTGCGATTGGTGTTGGTATAGTAGGTCAGGCTGCTGCAGGAGTAGTAGCTGAGGATCCTAAAAAGTTTGGTGCTACATTGATGCTTCAGGCATTACCCGGAACACAAGGTATTTATGGTTTGCTTATAGCATTTATTATTTTGAATAAGATAGGCTTAATAAGCGGAAATATGATGGATTTATCAACCGGACAGGGTGGATTTCTTTTAGCAGCATCACTTCCGATATTTATTGTCGGTATTATTTCTGCTATTCATCAAGGCAAGGTAGCTGCTTCAGGTATTATGCTTATTTCTAAGAGACCGGAGGAAATAGCAAAAGCTATGGTATATGCAGCTATGGTTGAAACATATGCGGTTTTGGCACTTCTTGCATCCTTCCTTATGGTAAATGGTCTTACATTTTAATAAATTACATTTATAAAACCAAAAATATATTAAAGGATGTGAAGCAATGAGCATTGAAAATATTACTGAGAAAATTTTAGACGAAGCTAATAATATTGCAGAGTCTTCTCTATATAATGCAAATAGCCGCAGCTTAGAAATTATTAATGAAGCTAAAGCTCAAGGCGCGACTATTATAGCTGAAGCTTCTAATCAGTCTGATATTGAAGCTGATACCTTAAAAAAAAGAAAGGTATCGGCCGGAGAGCTACAAGCAAGAAAAATGTTATTAAATTCTAAACAGGAAGCTATTAAAAAAAGCTTTGAAGCTGCATTAGAAAAGCTTAAATCAATGCCTGAGGATAAATATATAAGTTTTCTAGCAAATGAAATCAAAAGAATTCCTAATTATAACGGTGAAATCCTTTTAAATGAAAGAGATAAGAATTTAATAGGTGAAAAGCTTATTAAAGCAGTTAATGAAAAAGCTACGGGAAATAAATTAGTATTAAGCAGCAAAACGATTAAAGCAAGCGGAGGATTTGTTTTAATTAACGGAGACATTGAGATTAACAGTACCTTTGAAACAATGCTTAGCTCCGTTATGGATGAACTAACCTCTGAAGTTGCAAATGCACTTTTTAAATAAATTTCCTGCCGAAAGGAGTAATGGCTTTGGCAAAGATAAAAGAAACAGATTATTTATTTTCTACCGCTCGCGTGAGAAGCATTGAGAAAAACATGCTTTCGCGTGAGAGAGCAGAAAGAATGATAGATGCAAAAACTAATGAGGATGCTATGAGAATTTTATATGACTGCAATTATGGCTATGGCAAAGAACAAATTGCGGCAAAGGATTTTGAAATTCTTTTGACAGAGGAGCATAAAAAAACCTATGATTTTATTATGTCTATAGCACCTGAGCTAAATAACTTTAAAATTTTTCTATATATATATGATTATCATAATTTAAAGGTAATTATGAAATCTGAATATTTAGGTACAGTTGATGAGGAATCCTTGGTTGATACTGGCTCTATAGCGATAAATACACTAAAATATGCCGTAAAGGAAAGAGATTTTTCCGAGCTTACGGAAAATATGGGAAAATCATTGAAGGAAATAATAGAACAGTTTCCTAAAAATAAGGATCCCCAGATTATAGATATTATTTTAGATAAATTTTGCTACATGGAAATACTGGATAAGGCCGAGGAAATCAACAATAAATTTATTATTGATTATGTAAAGCTTCAAATCGATTTAATAAATTTAAAAACTTTTATAAGACTTAGAAAAATGAATAAATCATGGGATTTATTTTCAAAGGTATTTATTAGCGGCGGAAGAATACCGGAAAAAGTATTTATAAAAAATTATGATGAGGTTTTTGAAAGCTTTGCCGGACAATTGTTTGTTTACGGCTTCAAAGATTTATTTTTGGAAGGTATAGATGCATTAAATGAAACCGGCAAGTTTACGGTTCTTGAAAAACTATTTGATAATAAGCTTATCGAATATGTTAAATCAGCAAAATATATTTCCTATGGCATAGAGCCTCTTGCAGCATATTTAATTGCAAAGGATAATGAAATAAAAATTGCGAGAATTATTATGGCAGGTAAGCTTGCAGGAATACCCTCTGAGCTTATCAGAGAGAGGATGAGAGAGACTTATGTATAAAATAGGTGTTATCGGAGATAAACAAAGTGTTTTAGGCTATAAGGCAGTCGGATTAAATGTTTTTGATTGTTCGACTCCTGAAGAGGCTAAAGGAATATTACGTAAAATTGCAAAAGAAGATTATGCAATCATTTATGTAACAGAAAAATTGTGCGGTAATATTATGGACGAAATAAACGAATATAATACTGTGCGTTTACCGGCAATAATTCCTATACCGGGTATGGACGGAGGTCTGGGTATCGGTATTTCTAAAATAAAAAAAGCGGTTGAAAAAGCCGTAGGTGCCGATATATTATTTGATAATAATTAAAAATTAATTTTGCAGTGATTTTAATAAATGAAAGAGGTGATTTATTAATGAGCCAAGGTAGAATAGTAAAAGTATCAGGTCCTCTTGTAATCGCGGAAGGTATGAAGGAAGCAGATATGTTTGACGTTGTACGTGTAAGCGATCAGGGCTTGATAGGCGAAATTATAGAGATGCGCGGTGAAATGGCTTCAATTCAGGTATATGAGGAAACTTCCGGATTAGCACCGGGTGCTCCTGTAGTAACAACCGGAGCACAGCTGTCGGTTGAACTCGGACCGGGTCTTATAGAAACAATATATGACGGGATTCAACGTCCGTTGGAGGAAATCAGGAGAATCTCGGGATCTAATATTACAAGAGGGATTAGCGTGCCGTCTTTGAGCAGAAGTAAAAAATGGGATTTTGTTCCGACTGCAAAAGTGGGTGACAAGGTTCAAGCCGGAGATATAATAGGTACCGTACAGGAAACAATAGTAGTTCAGCAAAAAATTATGGTTCCTTACGGTATAAGCGGAACGATAGAGGAAATCAAATCAGGCAGCTTTACGGTAGAAGAAGTAATATGTGTTGTAAAGAAGGATAACGGAGAAAAATCCAATTTGACTTTAATGCAGAAGTGGCCTGTAAGAAAAGGGCGCCCATATAAAGAAAAATTAGTTCCTATTATGCCCCTCGTTACAGGTCAGAGAGTTGTGGATACATTATTTCCGATAGCCAAAGGAGGAGTTGCGGCAGTACCCGGACCCTTCGGAAGCGGAAAAACAGTCGTGCAGCATCAGCTTGCAAAGTGGGCAGATGCAGATATAGTTGTTTATATAGGCTGCGGTGAACGTGGAAATGAAATGACTGACGTATTGATGGAGTTTCCTGAATTAAAGGATCCCCGTACAGGAGAATCCCTTATGAAGCGTACAGTATTAATTGCAAATACCTCGGATATGCCTGTTGCTGCCCGTGAAGCCTCTATATATACAGGAATAACAATTGCAGAATACTTCAGGGATATGGGCTATTCAGTAGCACTTATGGCGGATTCAACATCTCGTTGGGCAGAGGCACTTCGTGAAATGTCGGGACGTCTGGAGGAAATGCCGGGTGAAGAGGGCTATCCTGCATATTTGTCATCACGTCTTGCTCAGTTTTATGAAAGAGCGGGAAGAGTAATAAGCTTAGGAACTGACGGCAGAGAGGGAACACTTTCAGCAATAGGTGCTGTTTCTCCTCCGGGAGGAGATATTTCAGAACCGGTTTCGCAGGCTACGCTGCGTATAGTTAAGGTATTCTGGGCTCTTGATGCACAGCTTGCATACAGACGTCATTTTCCGGCTATAAACTGGCTGAACAGCTACTCATTATATGTGGATAAATTGAGCAAATGGTATGACGACAATGTAGAAAAGGATTGGTCAGGCTTAAGACATGAAACTATGAAGCTGCTGCAGGAAGAAGCAGAGCTTAATGAAATAGTGCAGCTTGTAGGAGTTGACTCCTTGTCCTTTGGAGACAGATTGAAGCTGGAGGCAACCAGATCAATCAGATAAGACTATTTGCATCAAAATGCATTTCATGATGTAGACACATATACTTCTTTAAACAAGCAATATATGCTGTTAAAGCTTATATTAAAATACTATGATGATGGAGTTAAAGCCCTTCAGGACGGAGCAGACTTTAAATCCTTGTCTGAGCTTCCTGTAAGAGAAAAAATAGGCAGATTTAAATATATAGAGGAAAAAGAAATATCTGCTTCCTATAATAATATTTATAACCAGATAAATGAAGAAATATCATCACTTGTAGCAAGCAGGGAGGTTGAGTAAAATGATAAGAGAATATAAAACTATTTCTGAAGTAGCAGGACCTTTAATGCTTGTAAAAAATGTTGAAAATGTAGCATTTGATGAGCTCGGAATGATTGAGCTCCCAAACGGAGAAACAAGAAGCTGCAGAGTGCTTGAAATCAACGGCTCAAATGCCTTAGTTCAGCTGTTTGAAAGCTCTGCAGGTATCAACCTTGCAGAAAGCAAGGTTAAGTTTCTCGGAAGGGGTATGGAATTGTCCGTATCTTCTGATATGCTTGGCCGTGTATTCGACGGACTTGGCAGACCAATAGATAACGGTCCGGAAATAATACCTGAAAAAAGGCTGGATATCAGCGGATTACCGATGAATCCTTCAGCACGTGATTATCCGTCTGAATTTATTCAGACGGGAGTATCGGCTATTGACGGATTAAATACACTTGTAAGAGGACAAAAATTGCCTATATTTTCAGGCTCAGGGTTGCCTCATGCCGATTTAGCCGCACAAATAGCAAGGCAGTCAAAGGTTTTGGGTACAGACAGTAACTTTGCCGTTGTATTTGCCGCAATAGGAATTACATATGAAGAAGCAGACTTTTTCATATCAGACTTCAGACGTACAGGTGCAATAGACAGAACGGTACTTTTTATGAATCTTGCCGATGACCCTGCTATTGAACGTATATCAACTCCCCGTATGGCACTTACTGCGGCAGAGTATTTAGCCTTTGACAAGGGTATGCACGTTCTGGTTATATTAACAGATATAACAAACTATGCCGAAGCACTCCGTGAGGTGTCGGCTGCCCGAAAAGAGGTACCCGGGCGACGAGGATACCCCGGTTATTTATATACTGACCTGGCTACTCTTTATGAAAGAGCTGGAAGAAAAAGAGATATAGACGGTTCGATTACGATGATACCTATTTTAACGATGCCTGAGGATGATAAAACCCATCCTATACCTGATTTGACCGGTTATATAACAGAAGGGCAAATAATATTATCCCGTGAATTGTACAGAAAGGGAATCAAACCTCCTATCGACGTACTGCCTTCATTATCAAGATTAAAGGATAAGGGTATAGGAAGAGATAAAACGAGAGAGGACCATGCTGATTTACTGAACCAGTTATTTGCAGCATATGCAAGAGGAAAGGAAAGTAAAGAGCTTATGGCAATACTCGGTGAGGCCGCACTTTCAGATACTGATAAATTCTATGCAAAATTTGCAGATGTTTTTGAAAAGGAATATGTTTCGCAAGGCTATGAAACAAACAGAACAATAGAAGAAACATTGCAGATAGGGTGGAATCTCCTTACCATACTTCCCCGCAGCGAGCTGAAACGTATTAGAGACGAATATTTAGACAAATATCTTCCTAATAAAGAATAAATAAGCAAGGAGTGATTAGTATGGCAAGGTTAAATGTAAATCCAACAAGAATGGTATTAACCTCTCTGAAAAAACGTTTAAAGGTGGCTGTAAAGGGTCATAAAATGTTAAAGGATAAACGTGATGAGCTTATGAAACGGTTTTTAGAGCTTGCCAGAGAAAATAAGACCGTAAGGGAACAGGTTGAAGCACAGCTTTCAGATGTTTATTCAAATTTTATAATAGCCAGTGCCGTTATGTCTTCGGAGGTTTTAAATGAAGCATTAATGTATCCGAAGCAAGGCGTTTCAATAGAAGTAGGCAAGAAAAATGTTATGAGTGTTGATGTTCCTGTATTTGATTTTACAACCACTACAGATGACACATCAAATATTTATCCCTACGGATTTGCAAATACATCCGGAGAGCTGGACAGTGCCATAGAAAATCTTTCTGAGATATTTCCTACTATGCTTAAGCTGGCAGCCTTGGAAAAAGAGGTTCAGCTCCTTGCGGCAGAAATAGAAAAGACAAGAAGAAGGGTTAATGCACTGGAATATGTTATGATACCTCAATTCCAGGAGACAATCAAATATATACAAATGAAGCTGGATGAAAATGAAAGAGGAAATCAAACGAGACTTATGAAGGTCAAGGACATGATGGTTCAGGAAGCAATAATGCAAAAAATAGAACAGGATAAAATTGCTATGGAAGAATATAAAAAATAGAATAATTATAAAAAAGAAATGCGAAAATGCATTTCTTTTTTATAATTATTTCTTGACAAAGTAATAAATATTAATATATACTTTGAGTATCAAATTTTTCGTAATAAGAAATATTAGGAGATAAAAATATATGAATTTCAGAGAATTGAAAATTGGGGACTTAACAGCAAGAATTCCTTTAATTCAAGGAGGTATGGGCGTCGGTGTTTCACTGTCAAATTTGGCCGCAGCCGTAGCAAATGAAGGCGGAATCGGTATTATTTCGGGAGTGCAAATCGGATTCAGAGAGCCTGATTTTTCCACAAATCCCGTAGAAGCAAACCTCAGAGCAATCAGAAGCGAAATCAGAAAAGCCAGAGAAAAAAGTAAGGGTATAATAGGAATGAATTTAATGGCTGCTATGAATAACTATGAATTGTATGTTAAGGAAGCAGTTAAAGAAAAAATAGATTTGATTATTTCCGGAGCAGGTCTTCCCTTGGCTTTGCCGAAGCTTGTGAAGGACTCTACTACAAAAATTGCACCTATAGTATCATCTGCAAAGGCTGCAAAAATAATAATAAACAGCTGGCTAAAGCATGATAAGCTGCCTGATGCGGTAGTTGTGGAAGGACCATTGGCAGGCGGACACTTAGGATTTAAGCAGGAAGAGCTGATTGAAGATAAATGTAAAAGTCTTAAAGAATTGACAATAGAGGTAAAGGCTTTGATAAAAACCTATGAGGATGAATACAATGCCAATATTCCTGTTATTTCCGCAGGCGGTATAAGAACCAGAGAAGATATAGAAGAGCTGCTTTCTGCCGGAGCTGACGGAGTTCAGCTCGCAAGTATATTTGTTCCTACAGTTGAATGTGACGCTCATGATAATTTTAAGCAATCGTATATAAATGCGACAGATGATGATGTTCTTATTATAAAAAGTCCTGTAGGTATGCCGGCAAGAGCTGTAAAAACAAATTTCTTAACAACGTCACTCAATGAAGGCTGCACTCCTATTAAAAAGTGTTATCAATGTATGCCAAGATGTGACAGGAACAACATACCCTATTGCATTTCTGTAGGATTAATAAATTCTGTACAAGGAAAAGACGGATTAATATTTTCCGGAGCAAATTTAGAAGGAATCAATAAAATGACTACAGTTAAGGATGTTATTAATAGTTTATTTGGATAATATCAATACGATTTTATCTGACCTCTTATAAAATATTTAATCTGAACATTTACGAGGTATCAGAATTGGATATAATTAGATTGTAATAATTATTATACTACAATCTTTATTATCTGGGAGGATAGATATGGATACAAAAAAAAGAAAATTTTCAATTAATCAGTTAACCGTAATAGGCTTGATGTCTGCCATGGTTTTTGTAGCGACAAATTTTAGGATAGAAATACCTACACCCTTAGGAAAAACCATGCTTCATCTGGGAAATGTAATGTGCTTGCTTTCCGGACTCATGTTCGGCGGTGTAATGGGAGGGCTGTCCGCAGGCTTCGGATCTGCTATATTTGATTTATTTAATCCTGACTTTGCACCTGAATTTTGGATTACTTTTATTTTAAAGTTTGCAATGGGATTTATTGCAGGAAGTATTTCGCATATGAATAATTATAAAGGTGAGAATAAAGGTGTGAATATTATTGCAGCAATAACAGGTGCGGCTGCATATGTTGCCTTATATATAACAAAGACAATAATTCTTCAATATTTCATATTGGAAAGCAAATGGGAAGCAGTTATTGCAGTAGCCGGGACAAAGTTGATAGTATCCTCGGTGAACGCTGTAATTGCTGTAATTGCATCGATTACATTAATGCTGAGTATTTATCCGGCATTGAAAAAAGCAGGTATATTCAATAAGCTTAATTAAAAACAATATGGCTATAATCCAAACAATGTGAAATCTATGTTTGGATTTTTTAGTAATCAATTTAGAGTTAAGACAATTCATCAATTGACAAGAGCTGTCCGCATACTTTATAATGAGTAATATTTGAAATGTATAGGAGACATAAATGAAGCTGAAAACAAAAAATCTCATTTTATATTCGTTATTTGCTGCTATGACTGCTGTTTTATCACAAATATCATTGATACTTCCCTTTACTCCGGTTCCTGTTAATTTAGCAATGCTTTCTGTATTTATGTCAGGAGCTATGGTCGGTTCAAAAGGAGGCGCCGTCAGTCAAATTGTGTATGTTATTTTAGGTGCAATTGGTATACCTGTTTTTGCTAAATTATCTGCAGGTGTAGGGATAATATTAGGACCGACAGGAGGATATATAGTCGGATATATTGCAGCAGCTTATATAACGGGTTATATTATAGAAAAAACCGGCAAAGGCTTCATATCTTATATTTTTGCAATGATTATAGGTCTTATTGCCTGCTATTTGCTGGGGACAATATGGTTTATGATTATAACCGGAACTATGATATATAAGGCTCTGACATTGTGTGTTATACCGTTTATTCCGGGAGATGTGCTAAAGATTTTAGCAGGCTCGTTTTTAGCATCAAGATTAAACCCCATTATCAATAAAAATAAATAGTGAATAATTATAGAAAAACTTAATAAATATTTTTAATTTTATAATAGATTGTTAAATAAAAATCTTATATATATAAACAAAAATCAGTAAATAAACTGAAAATTATATTGACAATAAACAAATATTATTATAATATAAGTTATCACATGACTGGCGGAATTGTGGAGTATACCACGAGGGAGTGTGAATAAATTAAAAGTCGACCGCCTGGGCGAAGCTCAGGTGGTTTTTTTAATTCCTGGGCAATTATAACTTAGGAGGAAGTTTATGAAAAAACAATGGTATAATTTTAAAGAAGGAAATTGGACAGCAGATGTCGATGTAAGAAGCTTTATTCAAGAAAACTATAAGCCCTATGAAGGTGACGAAGAATTTTTAAGCAAGCCTACAATCAGAACTCAAAAATTATTTGATAAGGCTTTAAAATTAATGAAAACTGAATTGGAAAAGGAAGTGCTGGATGTTGATACTGAGCATATTTCCGGTATAGATAGCTTTGAAGCAGGATATTTAGATAAGGAAAATGAAATTATAGTAGGCTTTCAGACAGATGCGCCGCTAAAAAGAATGATGAATCCATACGGAGGAATCAGAATGGTGGAAGCATCCCTTGAATCCTATGGCTACCATATGTCTAAGGAACTGAATGAGGTATTTCATAAATACAGAAAGACACACAATGAAGGAGTTTTTGACGTATACACTCCTGAAATGAAAATGGCGAGAAGTGTCGGTCTGATTACCGGACTGCCTGATGCATACGGCAGAGGGAGAATTATAGGAGATTTCAGAAGAGTCGCACTTTACGGAACTGATTTTTTGATATCGAAAAAGCAGGAGGAATACAACAGCATTGTTTTGCCTATGACGGAAGAAAATATCAGAGCCAGAGAAGAAATTAAGGAACAAATAAAAGCATTGAAGGCTATGAAAAATATGGCAGCTAAATACGGAATTGATATTTCAGAGCCGTCAGGCAGCACATCAGAAGCAGTACAGGCAATTTATTTCGGATATTTAGCCGGAGTAAAGGAAAATAACGGTGCTGCAATGTCTCTGGGAAGGGTAAGTACCTTTATAGATATCTATATTGAAAGAGATATAAATAATAATTTAATTACTGAAGATGAGGCTCAGGAGATAATAGACCAATTTGTGCTGAAGCTTAGAATGGTTCGTCACCTGAGAACACCTGAATATAATGAACTGTTTGCGGGAGATCCGAACTGGGTAACGGAAGCGCTGGGCGGTATGGGACAGGACGGAAGGACTCTGGTTACAAAAACAAGCTTTAGATTTATGCATACATTAACTAATCTGTCATCAGCTCCTGAACCAAACATGACTGTGTTATGGTCAAACAGCCTGCCTGAAAGCTTTAAGAAATATTGTGCTAAAATGTCAATAGAAACTTCAGCTATTCAATATGAAAATGATGATATAATGAGACCGATTTACGGAGATGATTACGGAATAGCCTGCTGCGTATCTGCAATGAGAATAGGAAAGGATATGCAATTTTTCGGGGCAAGATGCAATTTGGCAAAATCACTTTTAATGGCTATTAACGGCGGTATAGATGAAATTTCAAAGTCAAAGGTAATAAGCAATATAGGTAAAATTAAAGCTGAAACACTTAAATATGATGATGTATTTAATAATTTCAAAAAGGTTTTAGAGTATGTTGCAGAGCTGTATGTAAATACTATGAATGTAATTCATTATATGCATGATAAATATGCATACGAAGCGGGACTTATGGCATTGCATGATTATAATGTGGGCAGGCTTATGGCTTTCGGTGTAGCAGGAATATCTATAGTGGCAGATTCACTCAGTGCTATAAAATATGCCAAGGTTAAGCCAATCTATGATGAGGACGGAATAGCCGTTGACTTTAATATAGAGGGAGAATATCCGATGTATGGCAATGATGATGACAGAGTAGACCTTATTGCCGAGGAAATATTGGAGGTATTTTCATCTGAGCTTAAAAAGCATACTACCTACAGAAATGCACGACATACACTTTCGGTACTGACTATAACTTCAAATGTGGTTTACGGTAAAAAAACAGGAGCAACTCCCGACGGCAGGAAAGCAGGGGAGCCTTTTGCACCGGGAGCCAATCCGATGAACGGCAGGGACAAAAGCGGAATACTTGCATCATTGAATTCTGTTGCCAAGCTTAAGTATGAAAATATATGTGAAGATGGGATATCGAACACATTTACCGTTATACCGGACACTCTGGGCAAGCTTGACAGACACAGAACCGACAATCTTGTTAATATATTGGACGGATATTTCGTACAAAAAGCCCACCATATCAATGTAAATGTAATGAACAGAGATACACTTTACGATGCTATGGAAAACCCCGACAAATATCCTAACCTGACAATACGAGTATCAGGCTATGCAGTTAATTTCAACAGATTGACAAGAGAACAGCAGTTAGATGTAATAAGCAGAACCTTCCATGAAAGGATGTAATGTCCGGTATGGTAAAGGGTAATGTACACTCAATAGAAACCTTGGGGACGCTGGACGGACCGGGAATCAGGATGGTGGTGTTTTTGCAGGGCTGTGAACTGAGATGTTTGTATTGTCATAATCCTGATACATGGGCAACATCGGGAGGAACTATATACAGTACTGATGAAATAGTAAATAAGGCTAAAAGATTCAAGCCTTATTTTGAATTCAATAACGGAGGGGTGACCTTTTCCGGAGGAGAACCACTGAGACAGCCAAAGTTTTTGCTTGAATGCCTAAAGGGCTGTAAAGATGAGGGGATTCATACGGTAGTAGATACATCGGGAGTCGGTTTTGGCAGCTATGACGAGATATTAAGATATACCGATTTGGTCATTCTGGACATAAAGCACTCAAATCCTAATAAATACAAGAAAATTACCGGACTTGACATAAGCGGCTATTACGATTTTAAAAATGCCATAATAAAAAATAAAAAAAATATATGGATAAAGCAGGTTGTAACACCCGGTATCAATGATACGTGTGACGATATGTCGGAATTTGAGAAGGAAGTCAATACCTTTCCTCAAGATATCATTCAAAAGGTTGAGCTATTGCCTTATCACACTCTGGGTGTATATAAATATCACGAGCTGGGAATAAGCTACAGGCTCGAAGATGTACCTCCGTTATCATCAGAAAGGCTGAATGAATTAAAGGGTTGTCTTAATATAGAAAAGCTAGTATGATAGAATTATCGTAAAACTAATAATATTATATAGCAATAGGAGAAGGTTATGTCTATCGAGAAGGTAAGAGAATATTTTAAAAAATTTGATAAGGAAAATAGCATCCTGGAAATGGATGAATCTACGGCTACCGTAGAATTGGCAGCATTGGCCTTGGACACTGAAGAGGCAAGAATTGCCAAATCCTTATCTTTTTATGGCGGTGACAGCGCTATGGTAATAGTGACAGCCGGTGATGCAAAAATTGATAATAAAAAATTTAAAGAGGAATTTGGCGTAAAGGCTAAAATGCTGTCTCCGGAGGATGCGGTTAAATTTACCGGACATCATGTAGGAGGTGTATGCCCCTTTGCGTTGCCGGATAATGTTAAGGTATATTTGGATGAATCAATGAAAAGATTTGAAACGATGTTCCCTGCATGCGGAAGCAGCAATTCTGCAATCGAATTAACATTACCGGAGCTGGAGAAATATTCACGCAATATAAAGTGGATAGATGTATGTAAGGGTTGGATGTAGCTATACAATAATAATGTAATTGCTTAGGGGGATTGTATCCCCCTGAAGCAAAAGCTATGCAACAGTGTTTTTATCAGACAATACAATTTCCTCAATTCTATTTGATTTGTCTCTTTGTATTAAGAATACGGAGGCTATGATAATAATCATTCCGATTACCTTGCCTGAAGTAATAGGTTCATTAAGCACAGCCGCTCCGAGTATCAGGGCAACTACAGGGTTAACATATGCATATGTTGCCACTCTTGAAGATTTCCAAATTTTTAATAAATATATATAAGAAATAAAGCCTATCAGAGAATCGAATATTGCAAGATAAAATACAGGTATCAATGCTTTTAGTGTTATGTTTGTCAATACAAAATCACCTGACAGCTTTCCTACCAAGAAAAATAAAAAAGCGGAAAATAAACCTTCTGCGGCAGTTTGCGCAATAATAGAGCCTTCTACAGCATTATTTTTGGAATAAACAGAACCTGCAGACCAAGATATTGCACCGAGGAGTGAAAATATGATTCCTTTAAAATCAGCCTTAATTGATGCAGTGCCGTATAAAACCATAATTATTATTCCTGCAAAACCTCCGATTAATCCGATTATGCCATTTTTACCTATGGAGCAGCTTCTGACAATAAAGCATTCAATAATAGTTGTAAATATTGGGACTGTAGCTATAACTACTGTAACCATACCGCTGTCGGCATATTTATTACCCAAAGCTATAAAGCCGACTGTAAAAAAAATCATTAAAACAGATATTGTTATTAGCTTTTTCCACTCATGTGAGCCTTTGGGGAATTCATGCCTGAATAATACGGCTATTGATAAAAGAGTTAAGCCTGTGATAATATACCTGATGCAGGCAAAAACTGATGTGTTTATACCGCTTAAGGCTATTTTAGCAACAACATTGCTTGTTCCCCATAATATGCAAATATTGAAATAAGCAATATAAGGTTTAGCTTTATTTATAAAATTTTGATTTTTCATATAACGCTCCGATTTATTATGTAAATTATTTAATGCAATTGACTAATCATTTATAGAATATAGAAAAATGAATATAAGCATTATCGAATGAATTCACTAAATATATTTTGTAAAGTAATACTTAATTACTTTAACAGATATTATTCAATAATTCAACAAAATAAATATAAGTAAATAATGTATTAAAAAATAATATTAAAATTTTTATTTATAATATTGACAAAAGCAGTAATACATTATATTATAATACATATAATTCATATAAGAATACTATGAAATGAAAAGGAGATCCTATTATGGCAAATATTTATAAAAGTATAACTGATCTTATCGGTAATACGCCTTTATTAGAACTGACTAACTATACAAAAAACAACAATTTAAATGCCAAAATAATTGCAAAGCTTGAATATTTTAATCCTGCGGGAAGTGTAAAGGACAGAATAGCATATGCAATGATTAAAGATGCTG
Source organism: Bacillota bacterium (assembly GCA_036846385.1). Classification (GTDB taxonomy): domain Bacteria; phylum Bacillota; class Clostridia; order Tissierellales; family Sedimentibacteraceae; genus Sedimentibacter. The sequence goes on from DAIUCB010000001.1 coordinate 44,182, forward strand.
AAGAAAAAGGCTTGTTAAAGGAAGGCTCAGTAATAATAGAGCCTACAAGCGGCAATACAGGTATCGGCTTGTCAAGCATCGCTGCCGCAAAGGGCTATAAGGCTATCCTGACAATGCCTGAGACAATGAGTGTGGAAAGAAGAAATCTACTTAAGGCATATGGAGCAGAGGTTGTATTAACAGACGGTACTAAGGGAATGAAGGGTGCTATTGAAAAAGCAAAGGAGCTTGCCGAGGAAATACCTAATTCATTTATACCTGCTCAATTTGATAATCCGTCTAATCCCGCAGTGCATTATTCAACTACAGGTCCTGAAATTTGGAGAGATACTGACGGTAAAGTTGATATCTTTGTTGCAGGTATAGGTACCGGAGGAACTATTTCCGGCACGGGAAAATATTTAAAGGAAAAAAATCCGGATATAAAAATAATTGCAGTTGAGCCGGCAGCATCACCCGTTCTTTCAAGAGGCACTGCAGGTGCCCATAAAATTCAGGGTATAGGAGCAGGCTTTGTACCTAAAACTCTGGATACGGACATATACGATGAAATAATTGCGGTTGAAAATGAAGCTGCGTTTGCTGCAGGCAGAGAAATAGTGAAGTCTGAAGGTGTATTAGTGGGAATATCCTCAGGCGCAGCCTTATGGGCGGCAGCCGAGCTGGCAAAGAGACCGGAAAATGAAGGCAAAACTATAGTTGTGATATTGCCTGATACAGGAGAAAGATATTTATCAACAGCATTATTTTCTGAGTAATATATGACTAAATATAATCAGTTATAGATAAAAATAAAAAATATTTCAATTTCATCTTGACATATTAATAGATATAGTATAAAGTAGTCAATAACAATTTAATAATTACTTCTTATCAAGAGAGATTGAGGGAACGGCCCTGTGAAATCTCGGCAACCTACAGATATACTGAAAGGTGCTAAGTCCGACAAAGATTTTCTTTGGAAGATGAGGAGACGGTTTTAAAAATTACCCTCTCTTCGTAGAGGGTTTTATATTTTAAGGATTTAATTTTTTAATTAATATTGCAGATAGAGAGGGATTATATGCTGAACGAATTTTCAAGAACAGAATTATTGTTGGGTAAGGAAGCGATGAATATACTTAAAAAATCAAAGGTAGCGATATTCGGGCTGGGAGGAGTAGGATCCTATGTTGCAGAAGCTCTGGCTCGGAGCGGTGTAGGCAGATTTGCACTGTTCGATGATGACAAGGTATGCTTGACAAATATAAACAGGCAGCTTATAGCAACCAGAAAAACAATAGGCAGGAAAAAGGTTGAGGTAATGGCAGAAAGAATTTTGGATATAAATCCTGATGCCGATATAGAAATTAATGCTTGCTTTTACATGCCGGACAATGCAAATCAGTATGATTTTTCAGACTATGATTATATAGTTGATGCAGTGGATACGGTTACGGCAAAAATAGAATTAATTGTGAGAGCAAATGAAAAAAACATTCCCGTTATAAGCTCAATGGGGGCAGGAAACAAGCTGGATCCTACTAAATTTGAAGTAGCGGATATATTTAAAACCTCTGTGTGCCCTTTGGCAAAGGTCATGAGGCATGAATTGAAAAAGCGCGGAATTAAAAGCTTGAAGGTTGTTTACTCAAAGGAAGCACCTATTAAACCAATTGGCGATGAGGAGTCCGGCAGCTGCAAAACAGGCTGTGTCTGCCAAACCGATACTGTCAGAAAATGCTCTGACAGAAGAGCAATACCCGGGAGCATTTCATTCGTTCCGTCTGTTGCAGGTTTAATAATAGCGGGAGAGGTTGTAAAGGATATTATAAGGCGGTGATTTTATGAAGATATCAACAAAGGGGCGATATGCCCTAAGATTAATGCTTGATTTGGCAACAAACAATACGGGAGAATTTATAAAGATAAAAAATATATCGGAAAGACAGAAAATATCTGAAAAATATCTTGAGCAAATTGTTACGGTATTGAGTAAGGCAGGCTATTTAAAAAGTATACGCGGAGCACAGGGAGGATATAAGCTTGCATATTCACCTGAAGCATACACAGTCGGCATGATACTCAGAGCAACTGAAGGAAGCTTGGCACCGGTTGCATGTCTGGAGGATGAAAGCGAATGTGACAGAAATGATGAATGTGTAACTATTGAGGTTTGGAAACAGCTTGATGCTGCAATTAAAGGAGTTGTCGACAGAATAACGCTGGCGGATTTGGTTGATTGGCAGTTAAAAAAAATAAATAATAATTATTATATTTAAATCAGGCAAAGCCGTATTGAGCTCAATGGACGATAAGCTTATGAAACAGCAGATTATCTGCTGATTGGCTGAAATAATGAAAGGCAGGTGGTGAAAATCAAACCATTAATACAAATTAATAATTTAGAAAAAGAATATATAAGTAAAAATGAAAAAATCACAGCATTAAGCGGAATAAATTTAAGTATAGATGCAGGGGATGTATATGGAATTATAGGAATGAGCGGTGCAGGTAAAAGTACATTGGTAAGGTGCATTAATTACTTGGAAAAGCCTACAAAAGGCTCCGTTATTATAGATAATAAGGATTTATCCAAATTGACAGAAAAGGAACTGAGAAAAACCAGGCAAAATATCGGTATGATATTTCAGCAATTCAATTTGCTGATGCAGAGGAATGTAGAGGAGAATATTTGTTTTCCGATGGAAATAAGCGGAATAAGTAAAAAAGAAGCAATAAAAAGAGCACAGGAGCTATTGGAGCTTGTAGGACTTAGCGAAAAAAGAAAATCATATCCGTCACAGCTCAGCGGAGGACAAAAGCAGAGAGTTGCCATTGCAAGAGCCTTATCGACAAATCCGAAAATACTGCTTTGTGATGAAGCAACGAGTGCTCTGGATCCAACAACGACACGTTCAATTTTATCTTTATTAAAGGATATAAATAAGCAGCTGGGAATCACAATTGTAATAATTACTCATGAAATGGCAGTAGTGGAGGAGGTTTGCAATTATGTTGCGATAGTAGACGGAGGTTGCTTGGCAGAACAGGGAATGGTTGAGGAGGTTTTTTCAAATCCAAAAACTGATGCGGCTAAAAAGCTGGTATATCATAAAAACTCCGCAGTATCGGAAATGAAGAGCAAAAGATGTATAAGAATTGTCTTTGACGGAAAATCATCCTTTGAGCCGGTTATTGCAAATATGGTGCTTGAATGCAGAGCTCAGGTAAACATATTGTTTGCCGATACAAGAGATATCAACGGCAAGGCCTTTGGACAAATGGTGCTGCAGCTGCCGGAGGATGACATGCTTGCACAGAAGATAATATATTATTTAAAGGACAGACATATTGTGGTTGAGGAGCTGAAAAACTATGTTGACTGATGAAACTATAAAAGTTATATATTCTATAATAAACGGAACCTTTGAAACACTTTATATGACATTAGTAGCTGCTTTTTTTGCATATTTGCTTGCTTTCCCCCTTGGGATAGCATTAGTTATAACAAAAAAAGACGGTCTTTATCCTATGGGGGTATTAAACAGAATATTAGATGTAATTGTTAATATCGGACGTTCAATTCCATTTTTGATATTGCTGATTGCAGTGATGCCGATTACTACATTTATTGTCGGCAAAAGCTACGGTTCTACTGCTACAATAGTACCTCTGGTCATAGCGGCTACTCCCTTCATAGCCAGATTAATCGAATCATCTCTGCAGGAGGTAGACAAGGGAGTAATAGAAGCAGCTCAAAGCATGGGAGCATCTATATATACTATTGTCATAAAGGTTCTGATTCC
>DAIUCB010000002.1:0-38430 GCA_036846385.1 Bacillota bacterium
GCTCTGACACCCTTCATAAAGAAATCCTCATCAAAATCTACATACGGCAAAAGATCGCATTTATTCAAAACTATTATATCAGCCTTTTCAAATGCAAGAGGATATTTATAAGGCTTGTCGCTGCCCTCTGTTACTGTTGAAATAAGCATCTTTGCATGCTCTCCTATTTTAAATTCTGCAGGACAGACAAGATTTCCGATATTTTCGATAAATAATATTCCTTTGTCAATATTAATATCCTCAACAGCCTTGCCAATCAATGGAGAGTCAAGATGGCAGGCTCCCCCTGTATTTATTTGTGTAGTCTTCACCCCGAGTGAAAGAAGCTTTTTTGTATCAAAATCAGCCTCTATATCTCCTTCGATTACATAGGGGGTTATATCATTAAGTCTTTTAATTATCTGAATTAATGTTGATGTCTTTCCTACACCGGGTGCCCCCATAACATTAATTGCATAAACCCCCTTATTTGTTAATGATTGATTGATTTCGCCTGCTACTTCATCATTTTTATCATAAACAGACTGCATTATTTCTATTTCTTTAATTTCAGAACCTTCTGACATTTTATTACTCCTTTAAACCTCAATTGACTTTATATAAAATTCTTTTCCTACTTCCGTCGGACTGCCTTCCTCTTTGCAGACAGGGCATTTAAATGAATAGGGCTCTCTTATAAACATTTCCCCGCACACATTGCATTTAAGCATAGGCTTAATTCTTTGAATGTTAAGCCTTGCCTTTTCACAAAGACTGCCTTCTGCAATAATATCAAAATATAATTCTATTGAATCCGCAACATATCCTGAATAATCTCCGACGACAAGATTTATTTGTTTAACCTCGGGTACATTATTTTTTCTTGCAAATTCATCTGCAATTTCAATTATTCTCTTTGTTATCGGGTATTCGTGCATTTACATATTCATCCTTTACCTTCTCTGATGATGGAGTTGTATATTGATTGTTCATAATCAGACACTTTTTTGGACACACCTCAACGCAATAGCCGCATTGTATACATTGTAACCGTTCGATACTCCATGAGGTTTTTGCTCTGTCAACCTTTAATGCGCCTGTCGGGCATCGTCTTTCGCATAAACCGCAAAACACGCAATCTGCAATGTTATTGTCAATTTTGCCTCTGGTCAGCTTGAAATTTTCCTTTTTCTTTATCGGATACAAACCTGTATAGGGTCCATGAAATAAGCTTTTTAAAAGTGTCTTGGTAATACTTAATAAAGACATTTTTCCCACCGTCCTATAAATTTATTATCTTTCTGTACAGCTTATGCACGGATCAATTGTAAGAATCAATATCGGCACATCTGCTAACGCACATCCCTTTAAAGTTTCGAGCAAGGCAGGAATATTTGCAAAGGTAGGTGTGCGTACCCTGAATCTGTCAAGATTTTTTGTTCCGTTTGCTTTGACATAATATAAGACCTCGCCCCTCGGCTGTTCTACTCTGGTAAAATTCTCACCGTTAGGGTTGCCCTTTATTTTTACATTTATATCACCTTCGGGAATTAATTCTATACATTGTCTGATTAAATCAATTGATTGAAAAATTTCCCTTATTCTGACTGATGTCCTTGCATAGCAGTCACCGGCTGTTTCAATAATCGGTTCGAATTTCAATTTACAATATGCAGCATAGCCTTGAGTTCTCATATCCATAGATATACCGCTTGCTCTTGCCATTGGTCCTACCGCACCCAATTCAAAGGCAGCCTGTTTGGATAAAATACCTACACCCATAGTACGATGCTTCACTGACTCATCATTTATAAAAACATTTATGATTTCACTTATTTCCTTTTCAAATTTATCCATCTCGATTTTTATTTTATTGAGCATTTCTGAATCAATATCCCTTCGAACTCCTCCTATTTCACAAACAGAAAATATTACCCGTCCTCCTGTTGTTTGTTCAAATATATCAAGAATCAGCTCTCTTAATCTCCATGAGTGCATAAATAAGCTCTCAAAGCCAAATGCATCTGCCAACAAACCCAGCCAAAGAGTATGGCTGTGCAAACGTGACAGTTCTGCCCATATTGTTCTCAGAAATTCCGCTCTTTCAGGAATTTTAACCTCCATAATGCTCTCTACTGCCATGCAGTAGCTCATACCGTGCATAAATGAACATATACCGCAAATTCTTTCAGCAACGTAGGTATATTGAAGAAAATCCTTCTTATCTACAAGACCTTCAAGACCTCGGTGTACATACCCTATACTTGGTACTGCCTCTACAACTGTTTCATCCTCAAGCACCAAATCCAAATGTATCGGCTCAGGCAATACAGGATGTTGAGGACCAAAAGGAATTACCGTTTTATTTCCCATTACTATCCTCCTCATGCTTTTTAAATGGTGTTTTTACAGCTATTTTGTATAGCTTATCATTAAAATCCAAAGAAATATTTTTTATTTTTACTCCGAAAAGTTCCTTTATTTCATTTTCGTATAAAAATGAATAAGGATAAATACAGCTTATACTATCAATTTCATCATCATTATCGATATTTAATCTTAGATTTTGCAAATCATAATTTTTATCAAATGAATATGTCAACTCAGTACCGTTTTTATAGGTGCCTGTAATAGCTACAAGTCGATATCCCTCATTATTTAACAGCAATGTTTCTCCTAAAAGCTCATTATTCAATATATTTTTTATCAACTGCTGTCCCATATAAATCACATCCTTTTGTATTGAAATTATTTTCTTGCATATTTTTGTTTTTCTTCCAATATAGATAATGCCTTAACAACTCCGTCAATTATTGCTTCGGGTCTTGCAGCACAGCCCGGGACATAAACATCAACCGGCAGAACCTTATCTACTCCTCCGACTACATTATAGCAATCTGCAAATATTCCGCCTGATGCGGCACATATTCCTGTAGCAATTACCACCTTTGGGTCTGCCATCTGCTCATAAAGCTGCTTAACAACCGGTATACTTTGTTCATTTATGCTTCCGGTAATTATTAATATATCTGCATGCTTCGGATTACCTGTATTGATTACTCCAAATCGCTCCACATCATATAATGGCGTAAGACATGCCAAAACCTCTATATCACAGCCATTACAGCTGGTACCGTCATAATGTAAAATCCATGGTGACTTTTTACTGAAATTCATATTTCCACCTACCTGAAAAAAGATAATATAATAAGGTTTAACGTTCCGGCTACACCGGTCACAATCCATGCTGATTTAAGTGCAAGCTCCCATTTAACACGAGCAAAGCCGTTATCAACTAATATTTCAAACAAATACACCAATATACAGGCAGCAATTGCATATACGTGACTAATCGGAGATTTAGTCGCAAAAAAGATATAAACCAAAGTCAGCACTATAATAACCTCATACCATTCAGTTATTTCTATTATTGCTAAATCCTTTCCTGAATATTCTGTTTTAATACCCTGCACAATTTCCTGATGTCCATGATGTGACATACTTAAATCAAAAGGAGATTTTCTAAGCTTAAATATCAAGATAAAAACAAGTCCTAAAAATACACCGGGTAAAAGAAATATTGCAGGTGTGTCAGATGAGACAATATCCTTTATAAAAAAGCTGTTATCAGCATAATAAAGACCTATCCCGGTAAGCAATACCATAGGTTCATATGCCATCATTTGCAAAAGCTCTCTTTCTGAACCTATAACACTGTAGGGTGAATTTGATGCATATCCGCCCAGTACAAAGAAAATCGATCCTAGTGTCAATACAAACAAAGCCAGAAGTATATCTCCTCCTGCCAGCATAATTACAGTAGTAAATATAACAAAAATTAAAGCAATATAGACATAAAATCTATGCATATTGTTTACCTGTATTGATTCTTTTTGAAAAAGCTTTAATACATCATAAAAGGGTTGAAGAACAGAGGGTCCCTTTCTGCCCTGCAGCCTTGCTGATATAATTCTGTCTATTCCGGTTATCAATCCGCCGGCTAACGGAGCTAAAATAATAATTAAAATTATTTTTAATATTAACATTATGCGACCATCCCTCCTATAAGATATAAAACACCTGCACATAAAATTGCAATACAAATCAAATTTCCCCAATATGACAGCTTATTGCTTTGAAAAAAATCCTCCATATACCAGTTACGAAAAGCTACCTTGCGCTTCACATCAAGTCCGCCGTTAAAGCTTTCATTATCTCCTGTATTTTCACCGGCCATATAAACAGGTACTATTCTTCGAGTATCCTTTTTAAAAATGGGAACAAAGCTTAATGGAAGTATTATAAGCATACTTATCATAAGCAGCATTATTTTAACATCGCTCGTACTTATAGGTATTGATGTTCTTTGACTGAAAAATGCAGTAGATAAATACGGTATCAGTACATATTTAGAGATAATCGGAAAACAAAAGCACGAAACAATAACCAATATCGCCTGAATGAAAATAGGAATTTCCTCATCCAGAAAAAATTTATGCTTTATATCGTTTTTTCTATTAGCATTAGATACAAGCTTGCCCATCCATTTTGTCCAGTAAAAAAGAGTTACGGCACTTCCATAAGCAAGTATAATAACCGATAAAATATTTTTCGAATCAATAAAGGCTTTCATTGCTACCCATTTTGATATCAGCATACCAAAGGGTGCAAGAAACATCCCTGAGATTCCAATAATCATATATAATGACAGTTTTTTTGATACATCCAATAAGATGTCCATATCCTCAACATTTCTGCTCTGTAATTGATGTTCAATTGAACCTACAGACAGGAACAACAGGGACTTTGATATGGAGTGGAATATTACAAGCAATATTGCTGCCCAAAGGGATTCCTGCGTACCTATACTTGCACACATTATAATTAATCCCAAATTTGCCACAGTTGAGCAGGCTAAAATTTTCTTTGCATCACTTTGTGTAATTGCCATGAGAGACATTATAAGAAACGTCAGACTGCCAATCAAAGTAACTACCTTACCTACATAGGTCTGACCCAAAAAAGGAGCCAGCCTGATAATAAGATATACTCCGGCTTTAACCATCGTTGCAGAGTGTAAAAGAGCAGATGATGGTGTAGGCGCTGACATTGCACCAAAAAGCCAGGATGAAAAAGGAAGCTGAGCAGATTTTGTCAGGGCGGCTATCGACAATAAAAATACAGGAACGAGTATTATCGCCTCAGGCTTCATACTTATCAAAACAGACAGCTCCAATGTTTTATAATTAATTCCTATTAAAACTATGGCAGCAGCAAATGCAAGTCCTCCGCCAAGATTAATCGCCAGTGCTTTAAAGGAGTTATTTTTTGCAGTCTCAGTTTTAGTATATCCAATCAGAAGAAATGAACAAAAAGAAGTAATTTCCCAGCAAAAATATATCCAGGTTAAATTATTGCTTAAAATTAAGCCGAACATCGCTGAAAGAAATACAAACAATATACCTATGAAAAAGGATTTTCTCTCCTCATATCCTTCGTGGTGTACATGATACCACTTCATATAGCCCACAGCATATAAGCATATAAGGCTTCCTATTATTCCTACGATCAACACCATTATTGCAGTTAGCTTATCAAACATTACGCTTGAGCGTACCTCTATACCATGCTTATAGGTAAATTCAAACCACAGCATCAATGGTGTCTGGAGAGCTGCAAAAAATGATACAATATATTTTTTATTCCTTATACCTGCATAAATAATATATAAAGCAAGCATAGCTTCAACAATCATAATAAGATAATCAACAGTATTTTCATTTTCAAAGGATAAAAATACTCCATACCTAAAATATTTAATAACTACAATTAATGTCAACAGCGCTGTTATTACAGCACCTGCCTTTGCTATTGCATTCCTTATACAATCTTTTTTAACTAAAAAAATAATAACTGATACTATTAATGGAAATAGCATTAATACTGATATAAAATTCATTATACTTCACCTTACCATATTAATTTTTAAAAAATAATTTAAGTTAAAATTGCGTAAAAATGTTAGATTTTTAACGATTATTACACCTCCTTATTTGCAACTGACATAGTATAGCAGAATTATTTGAGTTGTACAATCCTTCTTATCTCTTTTTAAAAAATATTACGTTTTAAATATTTTTGAGTATTTTAAGTTGTATAATGTTACAAAAGTGATGATTTTTAGTGTATAAACAATATATTTTAGAATAAAAATTACTTTATTCGTCATCTAACATATTATTTCACTAATTTGATTTATTCTATAAACTTGTATTAAAAAAGGGTATCTGCTTTATAAGATATACCCTTTTTATTATTTACTCTATTTATTTTTAAAAGTTTCAACAGCATGCTTCAGCTTTTCAACTATCGGTAAGCTATATGGACATTTTTGCTCACATTTTCTACATCTGACACATGAATCAGCTTTTATCATCATCGAATCATATTTCATCCTGCCATATTCAGATAAATTATATCTCTTCACATAACCTTCAAATATAAATACACTTGGTATGTCGATACCTTCAGGGCATGGCTTACAATATCCGCATCTTCTGCAAAAATTATCACCGAGTATTTTTACTTCCTTATCAATTTCTTCTTTTTCTTTATCGGTCAGAGGACTTATATTTTCACCAATTGATGAATTTTCAATAACCTGTGAAACTGAATCCATTCCGGGTATGGCGATTGTTATCAGTCCGCTGTTAATTATATATTTTAATGAAAGATTAGGTTTACTAAAGGCTCCTCCTGCTATAGGCTTCATAGCTATTGTTCCCATACCCTTTCCCAGAGCTCTTGAGAAAAGCTCTGTTCCTTGGGATTCTATTGGATTAAACGGAAATTGAACAGTTTCAAATTCATCACAATCTAAAGACTTAATCAATATTTCCTTAATATGTCCCGTTATTCCTATATGTCTGATGAGCCCCTTTCTTTTAGCTTCATTTAAAGCCTTCAGTGCTCCGTTTTCTGATAAAACAGATTCCATTTGTTCAGTTTTGCTGACATTGTGAACCTGATATAAATCGATATATTCTAAATCCATTGTTTTTAAGCTGGCTTCGATTGATTCCTTCATTGCTTCATAGGTATAGCTCATAGCCTTGGTTGCAATGTAAAAGTTTTCCCTTCCTGCAGATTTAAGTGCATACCCTATATATTCCTCACTCACAGTGTAGCCTCTGGCAGTATCTATAAAATTAATGCCTCTGTTTTTACATTCTGTTATTAAATTTTTTACTTCCTCTCTGCTTAGTCTTTGAATGGGAATTCCTCCAAAGCCTATTACAGAAACCTCCATTCCGGTTTTACCTAATAATTTTTTTTTCATATTGTCATATATTCCTTTCACCTAATATATTTCAACCAGATTTTATATATATTTATTGTATGTAAAACAATTATACTTCAACTGTAATTTCACGTCAATGAGTTTAAATAGCTTGCTTTCAAAAAAGAAACATCCCATAAGAAAAAAATTATGAGATGTTTGTATATTTGGAAGAAGATTGAAAAAGTATTATCAATATAGTTATTCCCTAAAATTAAAGTTATATACATGTTATTTTTAATTATATCATAATCAAGAATAATTATAGTATTTTTCAATAGAATTAACTATAATAATATTATGTCGGAGTCAGCCATGAAAAAAACAAGCTTATTGACGTTACTTCCGTTTTTTATAATTTATGTTGTAACATTCAGATTTATATATTTAGAGAATGGTTTAGCTGCTATTGTTAAAATCTGTATTCCCATACTTATGGGTATCTTTTTAGCTGTTATGCTAAATCCCATATTGATATTTTTACAATTTAAGCTTAAGATAAATAATAGATATTTTGCAATCTTAATTACCTATATAATTTTTCTTGGATTAATAGCTCTTATAATTACTGTAGTCACACCGGATATTATTAAAAGCATCAATCGGCTTTTAAAAGATTTACCTAAATTATTTTCAGCCTTTAATAATCTGATTTTTAAATTAAATGAAAAATATAAAATGATAAAGAATGAAACTCTATATCTAATTCTTGAAAACTATATGTCATATTATGCTCAGAGGATATCTTTATTATTAACAGCTTTTCTCAACTCAGCGGTTGGACGCGTTATTACAACCTTTGGAGCTGTATTTAATTTCATGCTTTCTGTTATTATTTCCGTATATATACTAATTGATAAAGAAAGCTTTGAAAATTGGTTTTATAGGCTTTGCTTCAGTATATTTGAAAAAAAATATGCCAAAGAAATAATAAATATGGTATATAGCCTTAATTATAATATAACTCGTTTTATTTCAGGCAAGCTTTTAGACTCTTTAATAGTAGGAATTATTGCATATTGCGGCTCAAGGTATATAATTAATGCACCATATCCTATTCTTGACGGAATAATAATCGGTACTACAAATATTATACCTTACTTTGGTGCTTTCTTGGGCGGTATACCATCGACATTAATTGCATTGCTGTATAACCCTTACAAGGGATTTCTGATGGGTATTTTTATTATTATATTGCAGCAGATTGACGGTCTTTTTATTGGTCCGAAAATTATCGGAGTTCAGCTTTCCATAAAGCCTATCGTTATTATAATTTCAATAGTTATCGGAGGAGGCTTGTTTGGTATGGCAGGAATGCTCTTAGCAACTCCGGTAGCAGCTTTAATTATAAACTCAATTAATACTTATATAAAATATAAATTAAAGGATAAAAATATTGTGCTACCTCACAATGAATAATAAATAATAAACATTTGTGGATAATTCTGTTGATAAGTACCTAAAATAAGGCTAAATCTGTGCATAACTCCTATGAATAATTTTATATTATTGTGTATAACTTTTAAAAGCTTAAAAAAATAATTTGGATTGGTGTTAAAATGTGGAATGATAAACGATATCATACTCTTGATTATGAATTTAAAAAAACATTTGGTGAAAAAGCAATTAAGCTATCAATAGACGGAGGCTTCACATGCCCAAACAGAGACGGTACAATCGGTAAAAAGGGCTGCATATTTTGCAGTGAAAGGGGTTCAGGAGAATTTACCTCCGATAAACACAAATCAATTTCAGAGCAAATAACAGAGCAAAAGCAAATTATGTCTAAAAAGTGGATAAGTAATACTTACATAGCTTACTTTCAAAATTATACCAATACATATAATACTGTTGAAAACCTGCGGATAAAATTTGACGAAGCTTTAAGCTGTCCAAATATAAAAGGGTTAGCTATAGCAACAAGACCTGATTGTATAAATGAAGAAATTGCTGATTTATTAAGTAAAATAAACTCTAAAACATTTCTGTGGATTGAACTTGGCTTACAGACTATTAATGATAATACAGCAGAATTTTTGCGAAGAGGCTACAATCTCTCACAATTTAATTATGCTGTAAATATACTTAAGAGTAAAAACATTAAAGTTGTTGCTCATTTAATAATTGGCTTACCCGGAGAGTCTGAAACTCAAATTATTGATTCTGTAAAATATATTTCCGATCTTAACATATGGGGTATAAAGCTTCATATGCTTCATATCATAAGAAATACCGATTTAGAAGTGTATTACAATAAAAACAATTTTAAAATTTTATCTCAAGAGGAATATGTTAATATTATTTGTGATGCACTGGAGTGTTTAAGTCCTAATATTGTAATCCACAGGATAACAGGAGACGGAAAAAAATCTGATTTAATCGAACCTCTGTGGAGCTTAAATAAGCTTAAGGTTCTATCGGATATAGATATGGAATTAAAAAAAAGGCAAAGCAAACAAGGGGAAAATGCTGCATTGTAATTTTAATGTAATACTGTCTAATTTTATTTATATTATAATTATATCAAAGTACATACTAAAATAATTATAGTATTTCTTAATTCAAATATATACTTTAAATATTGATTTAGGTGAGAAAATGAAAAAAATATTAGTCCTTATTACAATTTTAATTATAACCTTGTCAATGACTACTGCATACGCCTTTTCCGGAAGCTTTATTGATATGGATGGAGATACAGGTGAGGAAGCAGTCAACTTATTGTCAAGCTATGGAATATTTAATGGATATCCCGATAAAACCTTTAAACCGGACAATACCGTAACACGAGCAGAAATGGCTAAAATAGCAACTATTGCGGCAGGCTATTACGAATATACAAAAAATATGACCTCTGTATATGAGGATATGCATGACCATTGGGCAGAAAGCTATGTAGAGTTGGCAAATGTACTCAATATAGTAAAGGGAATATCTGCCGATAAATATGGACCTGACAATAAGATAAAATTTGATGAAGCAATTACAATAATAATCAGATTGTTGGGTTATACGGATGAATCCCTTGTCGGACAATGGCCGAGTAATTATTATGAAAAGGCAAAGGAACTGAATGTATTTGAAAATATAGTAAATCATTCCGAATATGCTACCCGAAGGGATATTTCCATAATGCTATATAATGCCTTGCGCTGTGATTTAGTAAAGGTTAAGGAAAATAACAATATATACAAAACAGGCAAAAAATTACTGTCATTAATAGGTACTACAGAAACAAAGCTAATTAAGCTTGATGATTTAAAAATTAATGATGGGTTCAATTATTCCAATTACTTATTTAACAAATGGGATGTTTATTACAACTTAAATGGTAGTGCTGTATATATGACTAATCCCCGTTTTAATGAGTTTTCAGGCAAGGTTACCGGATTACTTGCTAACAGGGTAATTTTCGTAACAGATGTTTCAGGTAATGTTCGTGCATTTCAATTACCGGATATCCCAATTATATTTAACGGTGCATTAGGCAACTTTAATTCTCTTGATAAATCAGATATAAAGGTAGTTTATGAAGATGATTCATATAACGGCAAGGTAATTGGTGTAATAGCATATAAAAACACTGATAAAGTATTAATCGATAAAAGTGACTTATATAAGTCAAACAGCAAAACTTTCGCCGGTAAATATCTGCCTACTATCGGTTCACAGGTAAACTACAATAAAATACATATTTATGGTGCTGTATCACACATAGAAGATATAAAAATAAATGATGTAGTTTACTTTTATGAAACAGATGAAGCTGATTCTAAAAAGTCAATAATTTCTATTGAGGTTTTTAGATCTCAGGTACAGGGCATAGTTTCAAATGTAGATATAAACAATAAAAATATATATTATACTGTAAATAACAAAGTTTATAAAACTGAAAGCAATTATATCTTTACGGAGAATGCTAATGTAAATGATACTGTTAAATTTATATTGGATAAAAATAATGATATAGTTAAATTATATATAACGGGCTACGGAAAATATCCGTCAACCTATGGAATAATCATGAATTCAACAAGCGGTACAAACAGCTTACCTACAGCAAAAATACTTGACAGGTACGGCAATGTAAAAACATACAATCTGGCCGGAAATTCAAATGTTGTTACATATGTTGACTATGGAACCTATGAAAAATATATAAGCACATTAAAAAGGAATGACATAGTTAAATTTGATCCCGTTTATCAGGGACCCGTAAAAATAATAAACTATATACCTACGATATATATATCAAACTATTATAATGAGGCTTCTCAAACTATTGCCAATACATATAAAATTTCATCAGATACATTTATAGTTTATGAAGGAGCCGGCAAATATCAGATTATTAATCCAAACCAATTAGATAATTACTTAGTCGGTATGGCATATGTAAATTCTGCCGGTCATGTTGATGCTTTATATCTGACGAAAGGAGTTAAAACGAATAATGAGATTGGCAAAACTCCTACCGTTATACAAAGCTTCACCGGTACGATTTACGATGTAATAAGCAGCTATAAAAAAGCTGATGCAAGTACTTCACAGATTGAGTTTTACAATAAAAGCGGTGTATTTTATGTCTCTAATACATCTGCTGCAGGTAAAAAAGTAGCATCTGTTTTGAATACATATGTTAAGGCAGTGATTGTTAACGGGGTAATAACAAGCTTAGAAAGAGTCACACCGGAAACAGATAAAATAAAAATCAGTGCGATATATTCGGATCAATTGCAGATTGACGGTATTACATATATGGAATATTCATCAAATGTTAAGGTATATATATGTACATTAAATTCCCTGGGAAATATCTCAAGCTTTAAGATTGGTTCAAAATCCGATATAGTAGCAGGCTCAAAGGCTCAGCTGTATGATATAAACGGTTTGTTTGACGGAATAATAGATGTTGTTATATTATTCAAATAATAACTCACTTAAATAAAGTCAATATCCAATAGGATATTGACTTTATTTGTATATAAAGCTTCAATAAAAGAGTGTATGCTTACTGTAACAGCCATTAAACGATTTTTGTTGTAAACTCTTCTATATTCCATACATCAGTTACAAAGCTATTATAAAATAACGGCTCATGGCTTACCAAAAGAACTGTTCCTTTAAACTCTTTTATAGCCTTTTCCAGTTCATCCTTAGCCTCTACGTCCAAATGATTTGTCGGTTCATCGAGTACAAGTAAATTTAATTCCTTTAAAAGGAGCTTGCATAATCTTACCTTTGCATTTTCTCCCCCTGATAAAACCTTCATCATGCTTGTTATATTTTCTGTAGTAAGCCCACATCTTGCAAGCTCAAGCCTAACCTCATGATTTGTCAGAGAGGGATATTCATTCCATACCTCATCAAGGGCGGTATTTGAATTATTTTTAGAATCCTCCTGTTCAAAATATCCGTAAACTACATTTTCACCAAACTCCACTGTACCGCTTATGGGCGGTATTATACCCAAAAGAGTTTTCAGAAGAGTTGATTTTCCGAGTCCGTTTACACCGCAAACAGCAATTTTACGATTCCTTTCAACTTGGAAATTCATTGGATTTGTCAACGGACTATCATAGCCTATAACCAAATTGCGTGCATCTATTAAAAATCTGCCGGGAGCCTTTGTTTCCTTAAATCTAAAGGAGGGCTTAGGCTTATCCCTTGGTCTTTCCAATATATCCATTTTATCAAGCTGCTTCATTCGGCTATTTGCCATACCCCTTGTTGCAACGCGGGCCTTGTTTCTGGCGATAAAATCCTCAAGCCTGTCAATTTCTTTTTGCTGCTTTTCATATTCTCTCTCTGCTTTTTGCTTGTTCAGCTCATAAATTCTTTTAAATTCATCGTAATTGCCTACATATCTTGTTAAATTGCAATTTTCAACATGATATATTATATTACAAACATTATTGATAAAGGGTACGTCGTGGGATATTAAAATAAATGCATTTTCATAATTTTGGAGAAAATTTGTAAGCCAAATAATATGATTTTCATCTAAATAATTTGTAGGCTCATCAAGCAGCAGTATTGTAGGGTTTTCCAGTAACAGCTTTGTCAATAATACCTTTGTTCTCTGACCTCCGCTCAACTCATCGACTAATCTGTCCAGTCCTATTTCAGTTAAGCCTAAGCCATTTGCAATTTCTTCAATTTTAGTATCAATAAAATAAAAGCCGCTACTGTCCAGTATTGTCTGTATTTCTGCTGCATCATCCATCATACGTGTTACTTCATTTTCATCTGCGGAGGACATATCCTCATATAGCTTTAGCATTTCCTCCTCCATACTGAAAAGATGATTGAATGCTAAACGAAGATTTTCTCTAATCGTAGTTCCTGCCTTAAGTGCTGAATGTTGATCTAAATAGCCTACAGTTACACGCTTTGACCATTCAACCGTTCCCTCATCAGGCATCAGAGCTCCTGTTATAATATTTAGGAATGTTGATTTTCCTTCACCGTTTGCTCCTATTAGTGCAACATGCTCTCCCTTTAAAAGTCTAAATGATACATTCTCTAAAATAGCTCGTGCACCAAATCCATGTGTTACATTTTTTACATCTAAAATACTCATTTATATTTACTCCTCACAGATCAATTAGTTTTCATTTTTACATCTTTTATATAATAATAAAAATTTGACGAAATGTAAATAATTATTTAATTTTATTACCAAATATACTTTAAATTTTTATCCTTATTTATATTAATATTTAATCAAAGATTAAAAAATCAACGATAACACCGTTAAAACAAAAAAAATTATAACATATTCAGCTATTTTTTAATGTATTCATTGCTTTAATAATCTTGGTTTGATATAATTATTTCATAAAGTGATACTTCAGGAGGAAAATATAAAATGAATGAAAAACTCAGACCGGCATGGGTCGAAATTAACAGGGAAAAAGCAATTCATAACTTTTTGGAGGTTAGAAGAGCTGTAGGACCCAACAGAAAAATATGTGCGGTAGTCAAGGCTGACAGCTATGGTATGGGAGCTGTGGAAATGTCTAAAATGTATCTGCAAAATGGTGTTGATATGTTTGCTGTTGCGGTTATCGGTGAAGCCTTAGAGCTTAGAGAGGAAATCAAAGATAAGGATATTTTAGTTCTGGGCTATACTACAGAGGAATTTTATGATGATGCCATCAATAACAATATAATACTGACCATTTACAATTATGAGCATGCGGTTAAATTAAATGAAATAGCCGGAAAAATGAACAAGATAGCAAATATTCATATAAAGGTTGAAACAGGAATGAACAGACTTGGATTTTTACCTACAGAGGAAAATGCAGACTTGGTTAAATTAATTTCAGAAATGAAAAACTTAAAAATACAGGGCGCTTATACTCATTTTGCAAGAGCAGATGAAAAAGACAAAACTGCTGCTCATATCCAGGGAAAAAGGTATCTGGGTTTTATAGAGATGCTTGAAAAAAGAAATGTGACTATTCCAATAAAACATATGGCTAACAGTGCAGCAATTATCGATCTGCCCGAATATTATCTCGATATGGTTCGCCCGGGTATAATACTTTCCGGATTTTATCCTTCAAATGAAGTTAATATGAATGAGTATATATTTAAGCCATGCGTTACCTTAAAAGCAAAATTAGCAAATGTTAAGGAATTGGAAGCCGGAGAAGGAATAGGATACGGTCATTTATTTAAAACCTCAGATAAAACAGTTGTCGGAACTATACCCTTAGGCTATGCAGACGGTTATTCCAGATTATTTTCAAATAACGGGTATGTAGTTGTAAAGGGAGTAAAATGTCCAATATTAGGAAAGGTTTGTATGGACCAATTCATGATTGATTTATCAAATGTTGATAACCCTCAAATCGGAGACGAGGTAATAATATATGGTGACGGAACTGATGGTGCAATGACTGCAGAGGATGCTGCTAATGTAAGAAAAACCATATCTTATGAGGTTTTAACAAATCTGGGAAAAAGACTTCCAAGAAAATACGTTTAATTAATTGTGTATTAAATCAATACATTTTATGGTATACTTGTTAAAACAGTGGACAAAATATATAATATAAAGTAAAATACAATTATATTATCAATAAAGAAACTACATGGAGGTATTTATGAACTTTGATTTAATTAAGGAATATGATCAAGAGCTTTACAGTGCAATGATGAAAGAAAAGGAAAGACAAAATATTAATATTGAACTTATTGCCTCTGAAAACTTTGTTTCAGAAAGAGTACTTGAAGCAATGGGAAGTCATTTAACAAATAAATACGCTGAAGGCTATCCTGATAAAAGATATTACGGTGGCTGTGAATTCGTAGATATTGTTGAAAATCTGGCCAGAGACAGAGCTAAAAAAATATTTAAAGCAGACCATGCTAATGTACAGCCTCACTCAGGTTCGAATGCCAACTTTGGAGTTTATTTTTCAATATTAAGCCCCGGAGATAAAATTCTGGGAATGGATTTATCCCATGGCGGTCACTTAACTCATGGGAGCCCGGTTAATATGTCCGGCAAATATTTTAATATTGCTTTTTATGGAGTAAATAAAGAAACAGAAACTATAGATTATGATCAGGTCAGAGAAACTGCAAAAAAAGAAAGACCAAAGCTTATTATTGCCGGCGCAAGTGCTTATTCAAGATTTATTGACTTTAAAATCTTCAGAGAGATAGCTGATGAGGTCGGAGCTTACTTCATGGTAGATATGGCCCATATTGCCGGTCTTGTTGCTGCCGGTCTTCATCCGAATCCTGTAGAATATGCCGATTTTGTAACTACCACTACACACAAAACTTTAAGAGGGCCTCGCGGCGGAATGATATTATGTAAAAGTGAATTCGCACAAAAAATTGATAAAGCTATATTCCCGGGAATTCAAGGCGGACCTTTAATGCATGTAATAGCTGCCAAAGCTGCTTGCTTTAAAGAGGCAATGGAAAATGACTTTAATGTTTATCAAAATCAGGTTATAAAAAATGCAAGGATATTATCTGAAGAGCTTATTAACAGAGGCTTCAGAATAGTATCAGGCGGTACAGATAATCATTTGATGCTTGTTGATGTAAGAAACAAAAATCTGACAGGAAAAGAAGCAGAAAAAATGCTTGATGAAATACACATTACTACAAACAAAAATACTATTCCTTATGATCCTCAAAGCCCATTTGTAACAAGCGGACTCAGAATCGGAACACCTGCCGTAACCACAAGAGGCATGAAGGAAGCGGAAATGAAAGAGCTTGCCGAAATAATCGACCTTACACTCAGCAAAGCTGAAACACAGGAAGCTTTAAAGAAAAGGGTTATAAGCTTAACAAGTAAATTTAACAGCTAATATATTCATCCTTTACAATATATGATTATTTAGACTATATATAAGATAAAACAACGTTCATAAAAAGAATGTTGTTTTTTTATTAACTTTATCGCATATATATAACAAAAGTATTTTTTTCATTCTTTCGATAAAATTCACTATAATACGACAAATTTAAGCTTGTATCCTGTAAAGAAGCGCTTGCAAAATTATTTTAGCAATGTTATAATCATGGAAATTTATACACAAATCTATTATATCAAGGAGTGGGAATATGAAAAAAATTATTTCATTAATCTTATGCTTTACAATGGTTCTTTCATTATTCACAGGTTGCACAAATAAAAATGGAAATACTGATTCATCTTCCGGAGATGTAATTAAAATAGGAGTGTTTGAACCTTTAACAGGTGAAAATGGAGGAGGAGGCTCCCAGGAGCTCGGCGGAATTAAGTATGCCAATAAAATCTATTCGGAGGTATTAGGCAAAAAGGTTGAATTGGTTATCGTTGATAACAAAAGCGATAAAGGTGAAGCAACAACTGCAGTTACACGTTTGATTGAGAAGGATAAGGTAGTTGCTATAATCGGTTCATATGGTTCAGGTGTTTCTATAGCTGCCGGTGATATTATAAAAAAGGCAAAAATACCGGCAATGGGTGCTTCCTGTACAAACCCTATGGTTACACAAGGAAATGACTTCTATTTTCGTGCATGCTTCCTTGACCCTTTCCAGGGGAATGTTATGGCAAACTATGCAATAAATAACGGTGCAAAGAAAGCGGCAGTAATTATGCAAAACGGAGACGATTATTCAGTAGGTCTCGGTAACTTTTTTATTAAAGCCTTCAAGGAATTAACCAAAGATGAAAAAAGTATTATTGATGTATCTGAATTTCAAGTAAATGATACTGATTTTAATGCTATTCTGACTAATATCAAATCTAAGAATCCAGACGTTATTTTTGCTCCAAGCTCTGCAACAACTGCGCCCCTTATAATTAAACAAGCAAGAGCACTTGACATCAAATGTCCTATAATGGGAGGAGATACTTGGGAAAATCCTGCTGTTATTGAAGTTGCGGGAAAGGATGCGGAAGGAATAGTACTTTCTACCTTTTTTGATGAAAATGACCCTGCTACCGAAGAAGCAAAGAAGTTTGTAGAGGGCTACAAAAAAGAGCTTGGCAACACTGAACCGATTATACCGGCAGTTGCAGCTTTAGGATATGATGCTTATCTGTTGGTAATCGACGCAATAAAACGAGCCGGCTCAACGGACGGTACCGCAATCAGAGATGCTATTGCTGCCACAAAGGATTTTGAAGGTGTTACAGGAATAATAAACTTTACAAAGGAAGGCGACGCAGATAAAAATTTAGCTGTTATCAAAACAGTTAAAGGCGGACAATTCGTATATATTGACACGGTTGAAGTTAAGTAATTTTTACTAAACAGTAAAATATCGGAGCGGACTCACGTTCGCTCCTTTTACACTCTATATGTAATCTTATCAATTCAAGCTATATGTCAGCTGCTTACGATAAATATAGAAGTGATTTACAAAAGTTATCCTTATTGGAGGAAAAATTATGACTTTTCAAACATTTATGCAACAGCTTGCCAACGGAATTTCTATAGGTAGTCTTTATGCATTGGTTGCTATAGGCTATACAATGGTATACGGAATTTTGCGATTAATAAATTTTGCACACGGTGATATTTTCATGATGGCAGCATATTTCATGGTATTTGCTATGATAAACTTTAATTTGCCATGGTATCTGGCATCATTAATAGTTCTGGCTGCTACCGTAGCCTTAGGCGTTATTATTGAAAAAGCTGCTTATAAACCTTTACGCGATGCTCCGCGTATGTCAATCATGATTTCAGCTATTGGTGTATCCTTTTTACTGGAAAATCTGGCAACATATTTATTTACCGGAGTTCCGAAAGGCTTCCCTGATATATCATTTTTAACCGCCTCTGTAAGCTTCGGCGGAATATCCTTATCAATAGCTACAATAATAACTCCGATAATTACAATTATTTTGTTATTATTTGTACTATTTATTACAAATAAAACAAAAATAGGGATGGCTATGAGAGCTGTTTCTAAGGATTATGAAACTGCCAGGCTAATGGGTATTAAAATCAACAGAGTAATATCAATGACCTTTATTATCGGCTCAGGGCTTGCTGCAATCGGTGCAATATTATGGGGTACAAAATATCCCTCGGTTATGCCCTTAATGGGAGTAATGCCAGGTTTAAAATGTTTTATAGCTGCAGTCCTGGGAGGGATAGGAAATACAACGGGAGCTGTATTAGGAGGATTCATATTAGGCATGGGTGAGATAATGCTTGTTTCCTTTCTTCCATCCTTGACGGGATTCCGTGATGCATTTGCATTTATTGTACTGATTATTGTTTTGATAGTGAAGCCAACAGGATTATTAGGTGAGAAGGTGACGGATAAGGTATGATAAAAAACAAAAAAATTTACTTAATGATATTGATAATAATATTTTTTTCAATTTTAATTTTCTTAGTAGATAATAATATACTTGGTGATGATTACGTAAGACGTATCTTAAATTTAGGTGCAATTTACGCTATCGTAAGTGTTTCTATGAACCTGGTTAACGGCTTTACCGGCTTGTTTTCATTAGGGCAGGCAGGCTTCATGGCAATTGGAGCATTTACTGTTGCCGTATTTACTGTTCCAATTGAGCTAAGGGAGGCTATATTTTACGTTGTACCTCAGAACCCATTTTTTGCAGGGATAGAGCTTCCATTTTTCATTGCTCTTATATTAGGAGGGGTATTGGCAGCCTTTGTAGGAATTTTAATCGGTATGCCTGTGCTTCGCTTAAAAAGCGATTATCTTGCAATTGCAACATTGGGTTTCTCTGAAATAATAAGAATTATTTTTACAAATATGAAAACAATCACAAACGGTGCTTTGGGTATTAACCGTATACCCGGAATCCCTACAATGTGGGTTACCTTCGGTGTTGCAATTACTTCAATTTTATTCATTATATTATTGATAAATTCAAGCTACGGACGTGCTTTTAAGGCAATCCGCGAGGATGATATTGCAGCTGAAGCCATGGGCATAAATTTATTTAAGCATAAGGTTATGTCCTTTGCAATCGGAGCTTTTTTTGCAGGAATTGGCGGAGGTCTTCTTGCGTCACTGCTCGGCACAGTTGACCCAAAACAGTTTTATTTTACAATGACCTACAACTTTTTATTGATTATTGTTCTGGGAGGAATGGGCAGTGTTTCAGGAACAATAATATCATCCTTTGTTGTTACTGCAGGTCTTGAGCTCCTGAGGATCTTTGATGAACCAATGAATTTATTCGGAATAAATATCCCTATTTTCCGCGCAGGTTTTAGGATGGTTATTTTTTCAGCAGTTCTGATGATATTAGTACTATTTTTCAGAAATGGATTACTGGGACAAAAAGAATTATCCTGGGATATGATTAGAAATTTATTTATGAAAAAAAACAGTAAAGGTCTCCTCAAAAAAAATACGCCTGATGAAGGAGGTACCTTATAATGAATGTTTTAAGGCTTGAAAATGTAACCATGAAATTCGGAGGAGTTATAGCAGCTAATAATCTGAATATAACTGTGGAAAAAGATAAAATTGTAGCTCTAATCGGTCCTAACGGAGCAGGAAAAACAACTGCCTTCAACGTTATTACCGGTGTATATGCTCCAACTGACGGAGCTGTTTATTTGTATGATGAAAAAATAACCGGCTTGACTCCCGATAAAATTACTAAAAAAGGTATTGCCAGAACATTTCAAAATATAAGATTATTTAAGAGCCTTACGGTACTGGATAATATTCTTATTGCTACTCATTTAAATATTAAAAGTAATTTCATATCAAGTGCTGTTCGCATGCCGTTATCATACAAAGAAGAAAAATTAATGAGAAAAAAAGCAGAAATGCTGCTTGAAAAGCTGGGACTTATCAGTGTCAAAAATGAAATCTCCAGTTCCTTGCCCTACGGAGAACAAAGGAGACTGGAGATAGCAAGAGCCCTTGCCACCGATGCCAAGCTGCTTTTGCTGGATGAGCCTGCAGCCGGCATGAATCCACACGAAACAATGATGCTCACTGAATTTATAAGAAGTGTTCGTGATGAATTTAATTTAACGGTATTCATGATCGAACATCATATGGATTTGGTAATGGAAATATCAGATAATATATATGTATTGGATTTTGGACAGCTTATAGCAGAAGGAACAGCTAACGAGATTAAAAATAACCCAAGAGTAATAGAAGCTTATTTGGGGGTAGATGAAAATGCTTAAAATAAAAAACTTACACGTAAATTATGGAGGTATTTCGGCAGTTAAGGGAATCAGCTTTGATGTACCTGAAAAATCAGTTGTAACACTGATAGGTGCCAATGGTGCAGGAAAAAGCACTACTCTTAGAAGTATAGTCGGTCTTGTTAAGGCAAGTGAAGGAGAAATACATTTTTTAAATGAAAACATAAGAGGAATGGAAACAACGGAAATTGTATCTAAAGGTATTACCTTAGTTCCGGAGGGAAGGAGAGTATTCGCCAATCTGACGGTTTTAGAAAACTTAAAAATAGGAGCCTATCTTCAAAAAGAAGGAATAGAAGAAAATATAAAACTGGTAAACCATTTATTCCCAAGACTACAGGAGCGTTCCTGGCAGCTTGCAGGTACATTGTCAGGGGGAGAACAGCAAATGCTTGCAGTCGGCAGGGCTCTTATGTCAAAGCCTAAGCTGATTATGATGGATGAGCCGTCACTGGGACTCGCACCCCTTGTTGTAAACAATATTTTCGATATTATAAAAGAAATAAACAAGCAGGGTACCACGATACTGTTAATAGAGCAAAATGCAAATAAGGCCTTGAAGATAGCAGATATAGGTTACGTACTTGAAACAGGAAGATTAACTATACAAGGTACGGGACAAGAGCTTTTAAAAGATCAGCGCATAAAGGAGGCTTATCTTGGAACCTCTAAGGGCAAGCATAAATAGAATCCTTATTGTAAAAGCAGCCGGCTAATGTAATTGGCTGCTTTTTTGATTTTATTAATATATACTAAATAGTTTTCATAATTTAATTAGATATAAATATATTTTAATTTTAATTTATAAAAATTATGTTATAATAAGTAAAAGATTTAAAAATAAATATAAAATATTAAGAGGTATTATGAAAAAGGTTAACAGCATATTTGATGTATTGGGACCTATAATGATTGGTCCGTCAAGCTCTCATACTGCAGGAGCGGCAAGGCTTGCTAAAATAGCTTCATATATTGCAGGGGAAGATATAATCAGCGTTAAATTCTTTCTACACGGCTCTTTTAAACATACCTATAAGGGTCATGGCACCGACAGAGCATTGTTGGCAGGCATCATGGGATTGGAGCCCTACGATGAAAGACTGAGAGATTCATTTGTTTTGGCAGAGGAAAAAAATTTAAAATATGATTTTATTCCTGCTGATTTAGGCTTAGTTCACCCAAATACCGTAAGGTTTGAAATTGAAAACAAATCAGGAATAAAAACAGTTATAATCGGGTCATCTGTAGGAGGAGGAGCAGTTCTTGTAACAAATATCAATGGCTATGATGTCTCTGTTACAGGAGATTATTACACTATAATTGTAAATTATACAGATGTAAAAGGTGTAATAAGCAAAGTATCGAGCATTTTGTCTATGGATGGAATTAATATTGCCACGATGAATGTAAGTAGAAAATCAAAAGGAAAAGAAGCAACTATGATAATAGAAATTGATGGCAGTGTAAGCAGAGATACAATATATAAAATTAAGGAGATAGAATTAGTTACCTCTGTAATAGAGGTTAATCCTGTAAAGAGTGGTGAAATAATTGTATAATACAGGCAGAGAACTGCTAAACAAATGTAATGAATTAAATTTGCCTATATCTGAAATAGTTTTATTAGATGAAATAGAAAATACAGAAACTGAAAGAAATAAGATTTTGGCTAACATGAAAATTATCCTCAAGGTCATGAGGAATTCAATAGAAGGCTATGAAAACAAAACTGAACCGACAATGGGAAATATTATTGGCGGTGAAGCAAAAAAGCTTAGCAATTACATCCATAAGGGAAATACAATATGCGGCAACACTATAAATTTGGCTATGATAAGAGCTCTTGCATGCTCTGAGCATAATGCCTCCATGGGAAGAATATGTGCCGCACCTACGGCAGGCTCAAGCGGCATCATACCTGCATCTCTGATAACAGTTGCAGAAGATCACAAGCTTGGCGAGGATACTTTAATCAGAGGACTGCTAACCGCATCAGGTATCGGTAAAATTATTACTCAAAACGCTACAGTATCCGGTGCCGAAGGCGGATGTCAGGCTGAATGCGGATCAGCGGCCGCTATGGCAGCAGCTGCAATTGTAGAAATGGCAGGCGGTACACCTGAGATGTCCCTGACTGCCGCTGCTATTGCTCTTAAAAACATTATGGGGCTCATATGCGACCCTGTTGCAGGCTTGGTTGAATCACCATGCTCCAAAAGAAATTCATCAGGCGCTGTAAATGCTATGACATCAGCAGAGCTTGCATTGGCAGGAATAGAGAGCGTTGTAAGCTTTGATGAAGCTGTAGAAGCAATGTACAACGTAGGCATATCTCTCCATCCTAATTTTAAAGAAACGGCTGAAGGCGGAATTGCAGCTACCGAAACCGGTAAAGCAATTGCAAAAAGGATACTTGGATAATCATCTATACCTTAATCTTAGTCCATTTACCCTTTAAGAATCTTGCCCAGTTAATAATCAACCTTAAAGTTTGATCTGAACCAAAGGCGAACCATGCTCCCAATACTCCCATTCCTAACGGATAGCAAAACAGCCAGGTTGCGCCGGGTCTGACTAAGCCTATACTTAAAAATGAAGTAATTGCAACAAATCTTGTATCTCCGGCACCTCTCAGGCATCCTGTTATTACTACCTGTGATGTTTGTATCGGTGAGGTAAGCGCAACTATTATCAATATTTGCGCCCCCATGGCGATTATTTCCGGATCGTGGGAAAATAAAGAAACAAAAAAACTTCTTCCGAAATAAAAAATAAAAATAAATAATACCCCAACTGAAGCTGAGATTCTTTGCAGAGTTTTTCCGTATATTATTGCCATGTCCGGTCTTTCAGCTCCAAGACTTTGTCCTATTAATGCAGAAGATGCAATTCCCAGTCCATCTCCAAAGGCAAAGGAAATATTCAGTATATTCATACATATTTGATGTGTTGCAAAGGCTACCGTACCTAAACTTGCAATCAGCTTGGTAGTCATAAAAAATCCCACCCTCATAAATATCTGTTCTACAAGTGCACTGTTGCTGATGCTAAATATGCTGAAGACAGTATTTTTGTCTAATTTCCAGCTTTCCCTTCTCGTTATATACAAAAAGCCATGAGTGAAGGTAACTGATTTTACTGACATAACAAATGCCACAAAATTACCGAGCAATGTTGCTAACGCAGCTCCCTTTACACCTAAGGCAGGAAAACCGAAATGTCCCTCTATAAGCAAATAATTAAATACCAAATTTACAATATTGGCAGCAACATTCGTTCTCATAGAAATTTTTGTGTTACCTACTCCCCTTTGTGCAGCATTTATTGTTAAGCTCATAGAGGTGAAAAAATTACCTATGCAAATTATTCTAAGATAGACTACCGAGCTGTCAATTACATCACTCTGTGCTCCGGCAAATATAAGCAAGGGTCTTGCATAACAAAAGCCTATCAAGAAAAGTAAAAATGCTAATATTCCGCATATCAAAATCGACTGCCTTAATGTTCTGTTTGCTCCATCTTGATCCTCTTCTCCCCTCCTCCGAGCTATTACAGCTGTTACTCCGATATTAAGAGATAGAATCAAAGCAAGGAGTATGAATTTTGGCTGATTAGTTATTCCAACTGCAGCTATTGCTATAGGACCTAATCCTCCAACCATTATTAAATCAATTGATGAAATAAGCTGAACTAAAACTGCCTCCAATGCAGATGGCCATGCAATATTGAAGGCTGTTTTATACACCTCTTTAGTATTTGGTATTATTCCGGCTATTTGTTCCGGCTTAATCATATATTTACATGAATAAAAAGCTTTTAATTTCTGCAAAAAAAAATCTCCCCCTTTCCATACTAAATAATAAGGCTAAAAAATATTTAGCCATATAAACGATTATGTATTAATTTTATCCTAAAAGCTGAATTAAGGTACCTGTAATAACACTCACAACATATATGTATAACATAAGCTTTAAATTATCTTTAACATTTTTATTTACTTTAAAAATTACTAAAAGTCCAATGCCGGCTCCTGTGCATAATCCCGCTATTATAGAACCAAAGCTGAGACTTCCTGAAATATACAGCTGAGTCAATATAACAGACGCAGCGCAATTTGGTATAAAACCAATAGCCGCCGCAATAGCAGGCTGTAGAATATTGTTAGACAGCAGCAATGATGATATCCTGTCCTCACCCGCATACACTATAGCATAATTTAAAATAAAAGTAGTTATAGCCATAAATGCGAATATATTTATTGTATGCTTCAATGCAGGCATTATTATTCCATGTTGTTGGTTACATCCGCAATCTGAGCATATATGATGTATAGCATCATTTCTGGTTTGTTGGTTTACTTCCAATCCAACATCAATTTCTTTTCTCAGCAAACTATCAAATAATAATCCTGCTGCTACAGCTATAATTATTTTAATTGAAATAATTTTTAATATAATCCATAGGTTTCCTGTATCAGACAATAAAATCGGAATAGCCTCATCTGATGTAGAGATAAATACAGCTATTAAGGTACCTGCTGTAATTATTTTACCTGAATATAAATTTGCTGCTGCTACAGAAAAACCGCATTGGGGAATACACCCCAGTATAGCACCGCCAAATACACCATATGTTTTAAGCCCGTTTATTATTTTTTCTGATGATTTATGCTCTATGTATTCTATTAGCAAATAAGCTGCAAATAAAAATGGCAGAGTTTTAAATGAATCAATTAACGTTTCTACTAATATTTCCCACATATTACCTCCTCTGTGCATATCATACGCATTAGAATTATATACTTCACAATTTCTGTTGTCAATACAGCTGAAAAAAATAAAACCTTATGACTTTATGAACTTTATAATAAGTAATAATTGAAAATTATCTTATAAAAATTTTAAATAGTTTGCCTTATTTGGATAATTATGCTATAATTTTGTTAACGTTATTTTTTTGGGGGGAAAACATGAATCATGGTGTTGATATTATTGAAAATATCGAACTAAAACCAAATAAGCTCAAAGTTTATTCTTTAATTACTCTGCTTAACTCATATTGTCGAGGTATATTAATACCTATATTAAGCTTGATGCTTTTGGATAAAAATATATCCTTGAGTAGTCTTTCAATCGTCTTAGGAACCTATGCGTTAACTGCGGTTATTTTGGAGCTGCCTACCGGAATTGCTGCAGATATAATGGGGAGAAAGAAGGTTTTTTGTTTATCTCTTATTATATCGGAAATAAGCTTTTCAATTATTTTGTTTGGTCATGGAATTCTTATTTTGTGTTTAGCTATGGTCTTTTATGGATTAAGCAGATCCTTGGCCTCAGGCTCCTTTGATGCATTATTTATTGATTGGTATATAGATACTTATGGAAAGGAAAAGCTTTCAAAAATTACTGCCAGGCTGTCCGTTTTAGATGCATTAGGATTATCTTTAGGTGCAATTACAGGTGGTTTATTTCCGGTCTGGTCAAAACACCTGCTGCCTGAGCTTGGAGCTTACGATTTAAATATTATTATCAAAATATTATTGACTTTAGCGTTAATATTTATTTCGATTATTTTTATTTCAGAAACCGATTCCTTTCAAAAAACAGAGCGTATCTCTATAAGAAAACATATAGAAAACAGTTCATCAATTGTATTTAAAAATAAAACCCTGATTTATATTTTTATATCTGTATTTTCAACAGGCTATTTCTTAAGCGCTTTAGAAACCTATTATCAGCCTCATTTTAAAGCTTTGCTTTCCGGCAGCAACATGATTTGGCTTCTGGGCATAATGGCATTTTTGTATTTAGCTGCAGGTATGCTTGGAAGTATATTTTCTGAAAGGATTATTGACAGGTATAAATATGATAATAAAAAGCTTTATATGCTATTGAGATTGTTACTGTCCTTTTCATTAATCTTATTATCCTTTCAAATAAAAATACCCTCCTTTATAGCACTTTATACTATCACATATTTATTATTCGGCATGGCAAACATACCCGAAGGAATTATAATAAATCTTGAAATTCCAAATGAGATCAGGGCTTCAGTACTGTCCGTATATTCCCTAACCCTTCAAGCCGGAGCATTGACCGGATCATTTGTCAACAGCATAATAATAAATTTTATTCCTATACCTGCACTATGGCTGATTTCAGCTGTAATTATTTTGCTTACCGTAATAATAATGAATAACAACTCTTAATCTGATGAATATAATATAAAAATAACTCTGTAAGTATAAAATATAATAAAAAAGCCGTATCAAATACGACTTTTTTATTAATATTTTTTTAGTAATAGAAAAAGTACATCGTACTGTTTCTTTATATAATTCATAAAAAATAAAAATTAATTTACTGCCTCTTTCAATGATTTTCCGGCTTTGAATACCGGTGCCTTTGAAGCCGGGATATCAATTGTTTCACCGGGATTTCTAGGATTTCTTCCTTGTCTTTCTTTTCTGTCTCTAACTTCGAAAGTTCCAAATCCAACTAATTGAACCTTTCCGCCTGCTACCAGCTCATCTTTTATAGTTTCCATGAATCCGTTTAATGCTTTTTCCGCATCTTTCTTTGTAAAACCAGTTTTTTCTGCAACACTAGCAATTAATTCAGCTTTATTCACAAAAATACCTCCTTAATAAAAATATTATTTATTTTATTTTATCTAAATTCCATATGGAATCTTTGATTTTTCCCATAACTCATCCATTTCCTGCAGAGTCATCTCTTTTAAATCTTTAGTTGCATTATTTTCAATATATTCAAATCTGTTTATAAATTTATTTATTGTTTTATTTAATGCAACGTCAGGGTTAATTTTCATAAATCTTGCAAAATTAACCATAGCAAATAATAAATCTCCAAACTCATTCTCCATTTTATTGAAATCCATATTTCTATATTCTTCAATAAATTCAAACAGTTCCTCTTTAATTTTTGCTAATGCTCCTTTTTCATCAGGCCAATCGAAGCCTACATCAGCAGCTCTTTTTTGAATTTTATAGCTTCTGCTTAATGTAGATAATGCTTTTGGAACAATTTTTAAGTTTTCTGTATATGTTTGATTATTTTTTTCTTTTTTCTTTGCAGCTTCCCAGCTATTTAATGCCTCATCAATATTGTTTGCCTTGACATCTCCAAAAACATGAGGATGCCTATAATACATTTTTTTACATAAATTAGTAACAATATCATTAAAATTAAAATAGCCTTCTTCGCTGCTTATTTCACTGTGAAAAACTACCTGAAAGAGCAAATCTCCAAGCTCCTCCATAAGATTGTCAAAATCTTCATTATCTATGGCATCAACAACTTCATAGGCTTCTTCAATAACACATTGCCGTAATGATTCATGAGTTTGTTTTTTGTCCCATTGACACCCATCCGGTCCTCGAAGTATTTTTGTTAATCTGAATAGATTATTTATATTATACACTTTATTTTCAGATATTTCAATAGGGTTAATACAAAAATATGTTGAAAATCCATATTTTTTTTCTTGATCTAACAAAAATAAAGGTATTTTTCTCATTTTTTCTTCAAGAACATCAATAATTTGCACGATTGTTTCATCGGAATAGGTTTCCATCAGCTTAATTTTAAGCTGTGAAGCTATTTCTTTATCATATATTTGTGTTATAATATTTAATGAATTCACGTCAAATGAAAATTCATCACACTCCAGACAATCTATAACCTTAATGCTTTTATAATCGGAATATCCTGATAGTTTAATGCATTTATCAAGAAAGCTCATTCCATCTATTATTATTATATTTATTTTATCTTTATATTCATCTATCAGTTTTTTTGTAACGATATCCCCATAAAATGGACTTCCTGCTGTACAATAATTTATTCTACCATATTTTTCAGAAAATTCAACAATTTTCGATATAATTTTCTCATAAATTTCTTCGAATGAGTCATATTTTTCAAAATAATCATCGAAGGAGTCTATTTTTATATCCTTGCTTTTTATTTCCTTTATTATAGGATGTCGTTCTGTTCTTACATAGCTTGGTATATTTTCATTTAATGCATTGTATGCCTTCACGGTCAAATCCTCTGTTTTGCCGGTACCCAAGCCTATTATCTGAATAGTATTCATATTATTTTTTCCTCACAAATCTTTTAAGTTTATCTCCTTTTGGTAAAAGTTCTAAATCCTCAGCTGTAATTGCACCGGTTACAAATAAGCTTATTACATATACAATGCCGCCAAATGCAATAGAAGCTAAAGTAGCAATGTTTTTGCTATGTATAATTCCTCTGAGGGCTGTAAATGAAAACCATACGGCTGCAGCTAAAACAGCTGTAGATAAAAGAGGTCTTGCACTTATTTTAATGATATTAATTTTTATCGGAGTATTTTTATTTATATCATACCAATTTAACAAGGCTACAACAATATATGCACCTATTGAGCTAAAAGCCGCACCCTTAACATTAATTGACGGTATACCAATAAGTATATACGATAATATAATTTTAATTATTAATCCTGCAATTAAATTTTTAACCGGGTGAAACTGCTTGTTAACTGATTGTAAAATTGCTGTGAAGGCTTGAACCAGAGTCAGAAAGATTACGCTTATTGCCAATATTTCAAGCAATGCTCCTGAGCTTGCATGCTTTTCCGGACCTAAAGAAGCATATAATAAAGCTATTATCGGCTCTGCAAGTATAAACAAGCCTATGCCGCACGGAAGTCCTATGATGAGCGATAATCTTACGCCTGTATTTGATATATTATTAAGCCTACTGTAATTCTTTCTGGTAAATGCTTCCGTTATTGCCGGAACAAGACTCATTGCTACAGCTGTAGAAAATACCTGCGGAAAATTAATAAGTGTTTGTGCTGTTCCGCTTAGCTCTCCGAACATATCTGCAATTTGAGCCTCTGAATATCCTATTGCTGCTAATCTGCTTGAAACAAAATATGAATCCACAAGACCCATTAAAGGAGCTATAGATGCTCCGATAGTAATGGGTATTGCTATATATAAGAGCTTATTAACAATAATACGGCTGCTTTCCGTCTCATTATGAGTTGACTCTTCTATTTCTCTTTTTATATTTTTTCTGCTTGCAAAAAACATTGCGGCTATCAATACTAATGCAGCTGCTCCTCCTATTGATGCGCCGAAGGTCGCACCTGCGGCTGCCTCTGCAAGTCCTACATTGACAAATGTATATGCTAAATAATATCCTATAGTGACTCTGAATACCTGTTCTATTATTTGAGATAAGGCAATGGGCATCATGTTTTGATTTCCCTGAAAGAACCCTCTGTAGGACGACAGCAGAGGTACTGCAAACAATGCAGGTACTAATGCAATCATGGAATAATATGCTCCCGGATAGCCTAATAATGTTACCAGCTGTTTTGCAAATAAAAATACAAATATAGATGACACCAGTCCGATTAAAAATAATCCCCAGCGGGAAACCTTATATACCTGATAAGCTCCCTCAAAGTTATTCATAGCTCTTTTTTCAGACACAAGCTTTGCTATAGCTGTAGGAAAGCCTGACAGTGAAATAACAAGCAAAAGATTATAAATGTTGTAAGCAGGCTGATAATAACCTATTCCCTCCGTGCCTATCAGATTTGTTAAGGGTATGCGGTATACAGCCCCAAGTATTTTAACCATAAAGCCTGCTATACCTAAAATAGCTGCGCTTTTTACAAAGTTTTCCTTTGACATTTTATATTCCTTTCTGAGTTGATATTATTAACTATTATAATAATATTATTATGTTATAAAACAATTATTTTTACATTAATTATTTTATAATTTCACTTTTTACTTACTTTATCATAATTTATTGGATTTTTAAAGTGAAATTTAAGCAAAAAATTAAATTTGTTATTCAATTATATATTTATGTGTTATAATTTATTAATAGCTGCTTAACTTTTACTTTTAAAAAATCTTCAAGGAGAAATAGCAAATAACATGGAATCACTTAAGGGAACAATCATCGAAACAATTTTTCGCAATAATGATAATGGCTATACCGTCGCCTTGATGGAGATTGATAATGAAATTTTGACAATTACGGGTGTATTCGGAACTGATATATCAAATGAAACTTTGGAGGTTTTCGGCAACAGAATTAAGCATCCTAAATACGGAGAACAATTTAATGTGGATTTATATAATTCTGTTCTTCCCACAAGCTTAGAGCAAATTGAAAATTATCTATCATCCGGTTTAATTAAAGGCATCGGTAAATTTACAGCTAAAAAAATTGTTGAGCTGTTTAAGGAGGATACATTTAATATTATACAAAATAATCCTCAAAGATTAACGGAAATAGAGGGTATAGGCGAAAAAAAGGTCGCAATGATAAGCAAAAGCTTTGCTGAACAAATAGATATTAAGGAAATTATGATGTTTTTACAAAGTCATGGAATAAGCACTTCATATGGCGTAAAAATTTACAAGGAGTATGGTAAAAAGACGATTAATGTAATAACTGAAAACCCTTATAAGCTTACTGACGATATATACGGAATCGGCTTTAAGCTTGCTGATAAAATTGCTTCTTCTCTCGGGGTAGAAAAAACATCTCCCTTCAGAACCTCTTCCGGTGTAAAGTATTGCCTCACTGAATTTGCCTCTAACGGCCATTCCTATGTTCCTTATGAAGTATTAGCAGAATGTGTATACAACCTACTCGACATTGATATTGATACTATAGAAAATGAAATGAGAAATATGGCCTTTAGCGGAAAAATTCACATAGAATTTATAAATGATGAAAAAGTAGTTTATTATTTACCATATCATATTGCTGAGGTAAATACCTGTAAAAAGCTAATAGATTTATCATGCTGTGATTATATAACAGATAAGGAAGAGGTAGTTCAATATCTGCAGCTTGTAGAGCAGGAATCATCAATCGAACTGACAGAAATGCAAAAAGAAGCTTCTGTTCAATCTGTTTTAAATGGTGTTACAGTAATTACCGGAGGTCCCGGTACCGGTAAAACTACAATTATAAGAACTATAATAAGGATTTTTGAAAAAATGAATAAGAAGGTTTTGCTTTGTGCTCCTACCGGCAGAGCTGCAAAGCGTATTACCGAATCAACTGAAAGAGAAGCAAAAACTATTCACAGAATGCTGGAATATGCCTACGGGGAGGATGACAGCAACTTATGCTTCAACAAAAATGAAGATTCACCCCTTGATTGTGATGCTATAATAGTAGATGAAGCATCTATGATAGATATAATACTTATGAATAATTTGTTAAAAGCTCTAAAGCATAGTACTCGTTTGATTTTAGTCGGAGATGTTGATCAGCTTCCTTCTGTGGGTGCCGGTAATGTTCTCAGTGATATTATAAACAGTAATTCAATATGCACAATCAAGCTTGATAAAATTTTCAGACAATCCTTAGGAAGTATGATTGTTCAAAATGCACATTTGATAAATAAAGGTACACTGCCTGTTTGTAATAAGAAGGATACTGATTTTTTTCTAATGCGTGAAAACAGCAACAGTGAAATTATTAATTCTATTGTAGATTTATATAAAAACAGACTTCCGGCTAAATATGGCTTTAATCCGATTAAGGATATACAGGTTCTGTCTCCGATGAAAAAGGGCGAAGCAGGTGTAATAGAGCTTAATAAATATTTGCAAGCTTCAATTAATCCACCCTCTAAATTAAAAAAGGAAAAAGCCTTTGGAAAATATATTTTTCGTGTCGGAGATAAGGTAATGCAAATTAAAAACAATTATCAGACAGAATGGTCTGTGACCTGCGAAAACGGTGATATTATAAAGGGCGAAGGTATATTTAACGGCGATATCGGATATATAATATTTATAGATGAAATAGAGCAAGAGCTGCATGTGCAATTTGATGATGATAAGGAGGTTGCATATCCCTATAATCAATTGGATGAGCTTATACTTGCTTACGCAACGACGGTACATAAAAGTCAGGGAAGTGAATTTCCTGTTATAATAATGCCCTTGGTATGGGGCCCTCAAATGCTGTTGACAAGAAATTTGTTCTATACTGCAATTACCAGAGCTAAGCAGCTTGTTGTGCTGGTTGGATTTGAAAAATACATCAAGCTAATGATAGATAACAATAAAATAGATAAAAGATATTCTGCTCTTGATTACAGACTTTCATCCTTTATTAATTCTTATGAGCAATTATTAAAATAAAAGGCTTATATTATATTTTATCTAAATCCTTACAACATGATAATAGTATAATGGTTTATAGGATGTGAAATTATGAATTCTTATATTGAATCACTTTTTGAATTAATATATCCCGAAAAAAATATCTGCTGTATATGTGATATTTATGATGAAGCTATCGGAGAAAAATATATTTGCAAAGACTGCGAGATGAAAATCAAAAAAATCACCCCTCCTTATTGTATCAAATGCTCTAAGCCGATTAATCATGCTTCAGATGTTGATTTATGTGTTGAATGCTTCAATCACGAAAAGTATTTTGAAGCGTCAAGATCTCCATACTCATATGACGGTATTATTAAAAAATGTATCGGAGATTTTAAATATTATAACAAGCCTTACCTTCTAAGATTTCTGGGCAGCTCATTGCTTCGATATATGCAGTCAATAAATTATGTAAATTTTGATTATATTTTGTCTGTTCCTCTTCACAGTTCAAAAATGAAAAAAAGAGGCTATAACCAATCAGAGCTTCTTGCAAGATATATAGCGTGCAAATTGAACATAGAGTATTTTGATGCATTGAAAAGAATTAAGAAAACAGAAAAACAAAGCTCAAATTCTAAATTAAATCGCAGTATAAACATTATAAATGCTTTTAGTATTAAAAATAACCGCAAATACAATGCAATAAAAAACAGCAGCATACTTTTGGTAGATGATATCTACACAACAGGCTCTACTGTTAATGAATGCACTAAGGTTCTTTTGAATTATGGAGTTAAAAATGTATATGTAATTACTGTAGCAAGGTAACCCTATAGCATATAAATATTTTCTTCGGTAATTATCATTTCCATTTTTATATCATGATCTTCAAATGGTATTTCATCAAGAACTTGAAACTCATAGGCAATTGCTATTGCCTTGGTATCTTGTCTTTTTTTAATAAGTATTCTGTCATAATAGCCCTTACCAAAGCCTATTCTATTTAAACGTTTATCAAATACTACACCCGGCACTATTATTAAGTCAATTTTACTAATTTCTACTTCCTTTACCTTCTCTGTCCTTGGCTCAAGATAACCGAAAGAGCTGCATTTTAAATCACTTTTGATATTCGTAATCTCTACGGGAATTATTAATGTATTGACAGTGTCAGTATATGGTATCACAACATGCTTGTTTTCATTCAGCATCTTATTTATCAAATCTAATGTTCTTACTTCATTTTTAAAATCCATATAAATAAAAACAGTATTGCTTTTTTTATATTCCTCTGTCGAAAAAAGCTTTTCTGAAATAATCCTGCTTTTTTCCCGAACATGCTCCAATGGCATACTATTTCTTTTACTTAAAATTATTTTCCTCAAATCACTTTTACTGTTCATATTTACACCTTAAAAAAAATTCTCATCAAAAATCTATATAAAAACTCTACCGGAGTGCCTATAATAACACCTATCACCCTAAATACAATAAGCAGCAGCATACCGAACCTCAAATATTCATAGTATTTATTATAAAAATTCCAAACAGGAGCTCCTCCAAGGCTGCCCAATATATGATGTCCGTCGAGAGGCGGAATCGGAAGTAAATTAAATACCATAAGAACCAGATTTATTGTTACTGTTCCGTTGAATACCGCCCAAATAATTTGTGTTAAGGAGGTTACAGGTAAAAACATATCTACAAGCTTCATAAGACCGACAAAAATAAATGCCATTATAAAATTAGATAACGGTCCGGCAAGTGATACCATAAGATCATCTCTTCTCGGATTTTTAAAGTTAGAGGGATTTATCATTACAGGCTTTGCCCAACCGAAGCCGATTAACAGAAGACATAAAAACCCCAGGGGATCTATATGCTTCAATGGATTTAATGTGAGCCTGCCCTGCAGCAGCGGTGTATTGTCGCCAAGCTTAACAGCTGCGTATCCATGGGAAAATTCATGAACAGATATAGCTAACAGTATACCCGGAAGTATAAGTAGTTTATTTAATAAATAAGACATAAAGCCTCCTATTATTTTTCTAAAAACAGAATACTTTGACCGGCTTAATCTAATCTTAATATATGCATATTAAAGAGACAGCCTTTATAACTGCCTCTAATTCGTCAAGCTAATTAAAATCGTCTTTTTCCCGGTCAATTAATGAAACCAGTGCTGTTTCTAATCGACGTCCTTTTATTTCAGTTATTTTTATTCTTAATCCATATTCCTCTATTTCAAGTGTGCTTCCATCCTCGGGTATTATTCCAAGTGAGCCGAACACCAAACCTCCAAATGTATCAAAGTCATCGTCAGGAAGCATAACACCTATATTCCTCGATACATCATCCAAAAGTGCCCCGCCTTTTATTTTCCATGTATCAGAATCTATCTTTTCTATCAGAGGAGGTTTAAGTGGGTTCAGATAATCATCATCAATA
This sequence comes from Bacillota bacterium, assembly GCA_036846385.1. Lineage (GTDB taxonomy): Bacteria > Bacillota > Clostridia > Tissierellales > Sedimentibacteraceae > Sedimentibacter. The sequence goes on from DAIUCB010000002.1 coordinate 35,630, forward strand.
TTCCCTACAATTTGTTCCAATAGGTCGCTCATTGTAATAACTCCGCTCATTCCTCCGTATTCATCAAATACCACCGCAAAATGATTCCTGCTTTTTTTCATATTTTGAAACAATATGTCTGTACGAACTGTTTCAGGCACATAATATGCAGGCTTAATAGCCTTATCTATTATGTTTTCTCTGGTCTTTTCCTTAATTCTGAAATAATCCTTAGCATTTAAAACTCCGATAATATTATCTGCGCTGCCATCACAAACCGGATATCTGGAATGCCTGTGTCCGGTAATTTTCTTCGCCCACTCTTCATCTGTTTCATCTGTCCACAGTATAACAACCTCTGTCCTGTGAGTCATAACCTCTTCAGCAGTTTTATTATCAAATTCAAATACATTTTGAATCATCTCTTTTTCATTTTGGTTAATTGAGCCTTTTTCACTGCCCACATCAACCATCATACGTATATCCTCCTCAGTGATATTGTCTTCCTCTGAGTAGGGATCAATCCCGACTAATCGTAATATTCCGTTTGTTGAAGCTGTAAGTAGCCAAACAAGGGGTGCAAATATTTTAGAAATAAGATATAATAAGCTCGACATTGCAAGAGCAAGCTTCTCGGCATTTTTCATAGCAATTCGTTTTGGAACAAGTTCTCCGAAAACAAGAGTAAAATATGATAAAAGCAAAGTAATCGATATAACTGATATTGTTTTCAATGTAGGTATTGGCAATTGAACACCGATTTTTATTAACAAATTGGTCAGCTTTCCGGAGAAATTGTCAGCGGCAAATGCACTGCCGAAAAAACCGGCTAGCGTTATGCCTACCTGTATAACTGACAGGAATTGAGAGGGCTGCTCTGTTAACCTTGTCAATTTAATAGCTCTTTTGTCTCCTGATGCTGTCAATTTAGCTAATTTATTATCATTCATTGATATTACCGCTATTTCTGCACAGGCAAAAATAGCATTTACTGATATTAAAATAATTTGTAACACTAATGGACCCCATATCGAGCCTTCCAAATTACTGACCTCCTAAATATGTTACATTAAAAATAAAATTTACTCAATTAATTTACTGCATTTTAATAATTTTATTATCTGTATTGATTAACCTTATAATTATAACAAAAATAATAACATATATATTAACAGGAGTCAACCTTCAAATATAATATGAAATCAGTAAAACAAGCATTTTTAAATATTTTTTCTACACTATTTTGTCGTAATCATAATAATTTTGTTGACAGATATCCACTGGTATGGTATTATATTACTAATCAAATAGGCAAAATTTTCTAAAGAAAATGACGCAAAGCTATAGGGTCTAAACCATTACGGTATGATAGCCAGTTGCTGTACAACATTTGTACATTATATTGATATTTAGCTTTGCTGTATACAGTGAAGCTTTTTTATTTGCACTTTATGCTTAATACGGGAAATGTATTATCCGTTATATAAAAGGAGAAAGAAATGAAAAAAATGAAAATTGTTTTATTTTCGATAATTATAATGACGTTCCTCAGCTTTTCAACCCTTTGTTTTGGTGCAGATAATATTTTTTCAAACTCATATTCAGAAATTGATGCATCCAACAGTGCAAAGGGATTTATAAAAATTAAATATAATAATAAAACAGAAAAAAAATTAAAGGTAATAATTGAATGCGGTTCTGATAAATATACCTATGATTTAAACGGAAAAGGAGAATATGATTCATATCCCCTCCAAATGGGAAACGGTAAATATAAGGTTAGTGTTTTTGAAAATATTACCGGCAACAAATACAGTACAAAACAAACAGCTACAATAAATGTTAAGCTTACTGATGAAAATTCTCCCTTTCTTGTACCAAATATTTATGTAAAATTCTCAGAAACAACTGCTGCCGTAAAAAAAGCAAATGAATTAACTGACGGTGTTACAGATGAACTAGAAAAGCTTGATATAATATACAATTATATAATTTCAAATATTATTTATGATACTGAAAAGGCTAAAACAGTAAAAAGCGGTTATTTACCTGATGTAGACGATACACTGAGCACCAATAAGGGAATATGCTTTGATTATGCTTCTATTATGGCAGTAATGCTTAGGGCAGAAGGTATCCCGGCAAAGCTGGTAACCGGTTATTCTTCTAATTTAAGTGCATACCATGCATGGAATGAGGTATATACAAAAGAAACCGGCTGGATAATGTTAAACGAAATGTATTTGGACGGTGATGAATGGAAGCTTATGGACAGTACAATTGCTTCTACGGCAAAACAATCACGAAGCCCTAAGGTTATGGAATATACGACCAAGCTGATGAATAAAAAATATTACACCAAGCAGTATGAATATTAATCGGAAAGCTATATAAAAAATACTGACCCCTATTGAATTTTTAAGATTCAATAGGGGTTTTATTGCAAATACAATAAAATTTGATATAAACAGCATTATTTAATTATATTTTTAAGCTGTTCTTATTATATAGGTCAGCTAAACTGTTTAATAATTGAATCAGGATCAATTGAATGCAATAAGGCTTTTTCCTTTGTGATTAATCCCTCATTATATAGCTCAAGGATACTTGTATCCATTGATTTCATACCCATTCCCTCTGATGAATGAATAACGCTGTTCAACTGATGAACCTTTGATTCTCTAATTAGATTTGAAACCGCATTATTTACAAGCATTACCTCAAAGGCAGGTACCTGACCGCATACCGGCGATGCTATCAGCTGCTGAGATATAACTGCCTGAAGCTGCATAGAAAGCTGTATTCTGACCTGCTGTTGCTGA
>DAIUCB010000003.1:0-31757 GCA_036846385.1 Bacillota bacterium
AAAATCATTTAACCCTACTTCATTTGCCAGCATCAAACTTAACTTTTTGAGATTTTCATAATGAGCCTCCGTTTCGAAGGTAATTATCTCCAATCTGTTTTTAAGAAAGCTTATCATGGAATGCTTAGCTTCCTTGCTTTCTGAATGCTTTATAAAACGCATTCTCTCCTCAGCCTTCATTAATATGTCATTAATATCTTCATCCTCAGTCTCTTTTTCAGCAACTCCAAAGGCTATGCTTATTTTTATAAAATCATAGGGATTATTTTCACAACAGCGTTTTATTCTGTCCACTATTGTCAATGCTGCATTTTCCGAAGTATTCGGAAGAAGTATCATAAATTTGTCTCCGCTTACTCTGCTGATTATATCTTCATGCCTTAAATAATTTTTAATAATTTCAACAGCTTTTTTTATTACCATATCACCCATACTATGTCCGAATGCATCATTGATAAGCTTGAGTCCGTTGATATCACCGACTATAAGACTTATAGGTAATTGACGTTTAGTATCAAGTCTGTAAAGCTCCTCATCAAAAAAATCCTTGTTATATAATCCGGTTAATTTATCCCTGAAGCTTATCCTTGAAATCTCTTGGAAATCAACGATATTATTAATCTTATTCATTCTTTTGCTTTTTAGCAGTAATTTATTTTTAATACCTTCTCTTATATGTGTAATATCATTAAAGAACATAATAGAAATATCTTCATTTGAACCTTTATCAGAAAATACATTTATCACATACCACCGTTCCAACTCCTTAATTAAAACCTCATACTTTCCGGTTGAATTAGGAATCAAGTTAAAATAAATGTCCTTTAAGCTTAGGATATTGCCGTTTTCTACTATTATATCTGAAAAACACTTCCCTAAGATTAAATCAGGATTAATCCCGGTAGCTTTATAAAAATTGTCACTAATAAATATTAACATATAATCAATAAAATTGCCGTCTTTATTGTAAATAGCTTTTAACTTTATATAAAAATCATTTATTGAAGGGTATTCCATTATATCTCCCCTGTCCGTTATATTGTTTTTGATTCATTGTTTAATTATATATTATATCTATTACATTTTTATTTCATAGCAATTACATTTTAATTTCTTATAAATTTCTTTTTAATTATTTTATTTACCTCACATTATATAATCAGACTAAAAGCTAATATGTTCTGATGAAAGGGGCTGAAAATTCATGGTAATGTGAAAAGAATTAACATCATAACAATTGCTGATGCCTTTTTTTATCCGATTCTCTACATTGATAATACCATCATTTTTAACATTATGAAGCATAATAAGGATTTGATTGTCATTCCAGAAGGTAAAAACGTCCCCTCTTCTAAGCATTTTTTCAAGTATCTGTGTCAAAGCACTTGAAAAGCGACTGAACTCATTTGATTTATCATATTTGCTTTTATTATTTATCAAGGTAATAATCCCAAGATAATCATTTTCACCGGTCCTTAATGCTTTTCTTTTTTGAATATTAAACAGAAATTTAAAATATTCTAACTCGCATTGAAAAGCACCATCTATAGTGTTATCGGTTAAATTATTATGAATATTGAATATATCCATCTCGCTTTTGTATGAGAGAAAATTATGTATTTTTTTTTCAAATTCTATGAAATCCTTTGAAGGCTTAGCACCGGTTTCCTTTTCCAACATCTGTACAGAGTAATCAAAATGGTTTAATGCACCTTTATATTGTCCTGTCTTTAGCATAGCTTCCATCAGTCTGATATGAATTGTTTCCTCATATGGTTCAATAATTAAGGCTTTCTCACACAATGAAATAATCCTGTCATTATATTCTTTTTCTTTAAGTAAATCAATCAGCTTGTACAAAGTTTTCAAAAACAATCGATGATAATAGTTCCTTGTTGGCATAAGCCAAACCTCATAGGAATTCTCTGCTAAATATATGCCCTTATAAAGCTTTATTGCATTTTCATAGAACATTACGGCATCGTCAGGATTACTGCTGTAAGCTAAATCACCTTTATTAATAAAACATTCAAATTCATCTAAATCAATAATAACGCAGTCACCAAATTCAAGACAATAATATCCATTTACAAAATTAACAGAAACATAATCCTTTTCATCCATATCCTCTGTTAATAAGGACTTTATTATTTGTCTAAGTCTGAATATTTGAGTACGCAGTACATTTTTGGGGTCACCGGAATTGCTGTCAGACCATAAATTATCAATTATAGTTTCAGGCAACAGCTTTTTATTTCTGAAAGTCATAAAAAATTGAAAAAGTTTATATAACTTATAAGTTCTGCCGGAAGCCTTTAAAATTGATTTATTTTCAGCTTTTAATTCAAACGCTCCGAACGTATTGATATAGAGATTCATTTTACAGCTCCTTCATAAATTCCACATGAGAATAAAATATATTACCATTTTTTTCAATAAATATAATTTATTATACACTAATGTAAAAATTTTTCAATACTTTTTATTAAAATAAACATTTTTGATTAATATTTTATTAGTTTTAAAACAAATAATTAATATGACAGTCAGTACTATTTATGATTAATAAGCTCATTTACAAACAGCGAAGGAGTACCGGGAACAATAATATTAAGTGATTGTTTGGCCCTAGTCATACCTACATAAAAAATACGCCTCTCCTCTTCAATTTGCTTTTCATATTCAGATTTGGGCAAATTCCTTCTTTCAAGGGGGAATTCTCCGTCAATATTATCTATCATATAAACTACATCATACTCCAAGCCCTTTGCGCTGTGGATAGAGGTTAATGCAACTTTAGCATCAGTATTTTCAGATGCACCTTTAATAACCTCCTGCAAACTGTTGATTTTAGCTATAAATTCCTTTATGTTATTGCAGTAGGAGCCTATTTCCTCCATAATCTCAAGTACATGAAGTGAATTAGACATATTAATGCGGCCTTCCTCCTGCATTCTTTCTAAATAACGCAAATATTCAAGATCAAGCTTAATAAATTTGACAGCATCACCGGGCTTAAGCTTGTTCAAAAAATTTATATCAAATTTAAATTGTCTGATTTTATCATAAACATAATAATCAAAATGCTGATAATTATCCAAAATATCAAAAACAGTTAAATCATACCTTGGGCTCTCTGTGACTATACGGCACATTCCCTTAGAAAAATAAGTGTAGCTTTTGTAATATATTCTGGCAAAAGCATCCCTGTCTTTCGGATCAATGGCTAATTTTAAAAATGACAGTACATCATGCAGAACAAAATTGCTGAAAAATTTTGTCTTATCCTCCTTGACATAAAAGCTGATATTATTTTCATATAGACTGTTTGCAAGAATCATTACAGACATATTATATCTGTAAAGAATTCCTATAGATTTGCTGTCATATGCAGACAGCTCATTGATTATTATTTTGGATTGCTCGGATCTGCTGTTAACTCTTTTAATACTGACCGGATTTTTACGAAGCTTTTCGGTATAAATTGATTTTATATATCTCTTTTTATTCAATTCAATAAAGCTTTTGGCAGCTCCGACTATATATCCGTCAGATCTGAAATTATTGTCAAGATAAAAAATTTGACCGTCTTTATAAATATTTTGAAATTCAAGCATAAAATCAGGATAGCTTCCCCTAAAGGAGTAAATAGCCTGATCATCATCTCCTACCATAAAAAGATTATTATCAGTAATCAGCTTAATAATTTCATGCTGTATCTTTGAAGTATCCTGCATTTCATCTATTTGAACATATTGATATGAGTTAACAATCCTTTCACGGTAATAACCTGATGCAACAAGTATTTTGTAAGCATAAATTAGCATATCATCAAAATCAATCAGCTTATTTTGAGATTTATAGCTGCGATATTTCTCAAACAAAATATCAAAATCCTTTATATCTATACCATTTATCTTATAATCATCAGGATTAATCATCATATTATTGACATAGCCGATAGCTGCAGACAGATTCTCAATTTCTTCATCACTGACATAGCTGAAATAAGAACCTGAATAATGGGCTTTTAGAATATCTCCTATAGCTTGATAGTTATTTTTTAGTATCTCAAAGGATATTCCCTTTCTGTTAAAAAAATCTCTTACAATCTTATAAGCAAATGAATGAATAGTTGAAAACTCGGTTTGACCCCTGAATCTATCGCCAAAATAAGTCCTGAATCTGCTTTTCATATCATCGGCAGCCATCTTGGAAAATGTTATTGTAAGAATTTTTTTATCACATTTGTGCTCATGCAAAAGCTTCCCTGCTCTGGCAACTATGACAGTAGTCTTTCCCGAGCCTGCTGTAGACAAAACAAGAGCATTTCCCATGTCGAAGGAAGCAGCTTGTCTTTGCTGTTCGTTTAATTCAACCTTGTTTATATTTTTTAACAGCTCAAAATAATCCATTCAAACACCCACAATCATTTATTCAAACTAATTACATTCATCTTCCTTTATTACTCTTTCAAGTACTTCTGCAGCCAATATTTTAACAGGATTGCATCCTTCAACAGCACTTCTGTGGCTTTCCTTGATACTTTTGCAGTCTGTAGCACCAAATTCCTTTTCAAATTCAGTTACAAACCTTTTAGTTATATTTTTCATCCTCTCATTTGTACAAGGTCTGTCCTCAGCATACATAATTCCCAATGCTGCAGCTGCACCAAGGAGAGCTCCGCATGTATTTTCTGATTGAATACCTCCTCCAAAGGGGCAAACTGCTTTAACAAATTTGTCATCTATTCCAAGCTTATATTTTTCATTTGCAGCAAGCAGTAGGATTTCCGCACAATTTTTATGATAAAGAGGTCTTTCTTCAACGCTGTGTAATAATTCCTCTCCATTCAATACCTTTACTATTTCCTTCATAATAATTTCTTCTCCTATCGTCTATAATTAAAAAAACATCAGTATTCCGGATGCAACGGCAGACAAAATCATACCCAATGCCAAAAATAAACATACTATTCTAATTACTTTATTTGATTTATTACTGTATTTATTCATAGCCTTAAACCTCCGTTGATTTTATTCAATATATTTTAACATAAATATTATAATATTAATAGCTTGAAATTCCATTAAATTTTAAAATTTTCCGGTTGTAATTTAACACAAATAATATATAATAATATAAATAAAGCAAATATCTGCTAATGCACTGAGTATTATAAAAAATCAAAATAGGTTGTGATATTTTGTTAAATCAAAAAAAAAAGCTGTCAATAAAGAATAAGCTCTTAGTTATATTAATCTCATTAATTGCACTAACCGCTATTATATTTTTGACAATTTCAGCATTAAATACGATAATAGAGCCTGAAGGCTTCGTAACGCCTGATTATGATAAAATTGATATTAAACATATATTGACTAAAAGCTCATTAAGCGAAGAAGATTATAAGGAGCTCTTTTATCAAACAGGTCTTGGAAAATCATCAATCGATGAGCTGCTTAAAAATAAGCAGACAGGGATAGATGATATACTAAGATTCCAATATAACTTTTTTGCAGACAGAAAGGTACTGTGTGAAAAAATAGGAATAATAACAAGTCAGGAATCCTTCGTAGATAATCAATTATCATATAAGTATGGCTTTGAACTGGCACCCTATAAAGAGGGCTATGTACTTATAACAAAAGCAACACACTCTCTGGGCTGGAGACATGGTCATGCAGCCATAGTGACAGATGCACAAAAAGGTTATACTTTAGAAGCTATAATTCTGGGACAAAATTCACAATATCAGAATATAAACAAATGGAGAATATACCCCTCCTTTATAATGCTAAAGCTAAAAAATGCACCCGATAAAAAACTTAAGGAAATTGCCGCTTTTTCAAAAAAATATATGAATAATATGCCTTACGTTTTAACTATCGGCTTGTTAAGCAGCAAAAATCCGAGTACAAATAATATAAAGGGTACACAATGCTCCCATCTAGTATGGTATCCCTTTAAGCAGTTTGGATACGACACAGATTCAGACGGTTCATGGCTTGTTACACCAAAGGACATAGCCAACAGCGATTTATTCGAAGTAGTTCAGATATACGGGGTTGACCCAAAAGAAATATGGCCATAGACAACAAAAGCATATACCTTCTTTTAACAAAGGTATATGCTTTAATATTGTTATTTGCTGCTGTCTTTTCCGATTATATTTTTTTGTTTCTATTTTTTGTTTCCAAAAGTTCAGTCATAGGTTTCAGCCACTGTATTTTTTATCTGTAAATCAACAAATAAATCATTAAAGAAGAACTTAACAAAAATTATACCGCCGATAATTAAACAAATAGCTTCAGATACAAAGGATGATATCCATATCCCATTTTCACCAAACAGCTCCGACATCATCAGCAAAGTAGGTATTATAATCACTAATCCTCTGCATGCAGATAAAATCATAGAATATAAAGGTCTTTCAATAGCGGAATAAAAGCCGACTACAACTATATTAAAACCGACTACCAAATAAACCATCACATACAGTCTGAACGCCTTTATCGAATAATTAAACAATTCTATTTCATCTCTTCTGATAAAAATACCGTTGATATTTTCAGCAAACAGCATGCTAAAAGCGTATATTCCCAAGGAAATAAAAGCTACAGCCTTAACGGCAGTTTTCAAGAAATAGGTATAGGTTTTTTTATCGTCTCTGCCGTAATAATAGCTTACCAAAGGCTGAGTCCCTTGAGAAATCCCTGCCATCGTCATCAAGACCAAATTATTTACATACATTATCACAGTATAGGTTATGATACCTATTTCACCTATATTTTTAAGAATAATTCTGTTAAACATGAAAATAATAAAGCCTGATGAAAGCTCAGTTACAAAATCCGACAACCCAATCGGAACAGCTCTTTTCAACAATGAAAAATCAAATTTAAATCTAACAAATTTAATTTTTGAATCAACATTAATAAAATGATATATATACACCGAGCATGCCAGCATCTGGGAAATACCGGTTGCAACAGCAGCTCCCCTCACTCCAAAGCCCAGCTTGATAACAAATATATAGTCTAAAATTATATTTGATACGGCGGAAATACAAACTCCGATAGTAGATAGCTGGGGATAACCGTCAGTTTTAACCAAAACTTCAAAATAATAAGAAAGTACTGCAAATACGCTAAAAAGGGATATCGTCCCCAGATATTCTTTAACGTAAATTATAGTTTTATCTGTAGCACCTAAAAAATATGCGATACTGTCAAGCTTAAAAAATAATAAAACCGTAATTGATAAACTGATTAAAGCCAAAATTATCATATTCATTGTAAATAATTTACTTGCTTCTTTTACTTCTTTATTACTTAAGTGAATTGATGCAATAGTTGAAGTACCTATCGCAAACAAAATCGCTACTGCAAATACGGCATTTACATAGGGCATGCTTATATTTACTGCTGCAAGAGCTGTTTCTCCTACTCCTTTTGCAACAAATATACCGTCTACCATAGTGTAAAGTGAATAAACCCACATAGCTATAACCGAAGGTATCACATATTTAAGAAATTTTTTCTTCATGATCCTCACCTCTTATCCATAGCATAAACTATAGTATCATACCAATGTCAAGAGGTTTATAAAAAAAAGACACTTCATTAGAAATGCCTTTTTATCATTATTAATCTTCCTCTGTGTGATCACCGCAGCCACAATCTTCATCAAAATCGTCGTCATAATATTCATCATCGTCTTCATCATCGAAATCGTAATCGTAGTCATCATCATCTTCGTCAAGCTCCAGATCACCGAATAACTCTTCTTCAACAGTTGTCAAATCTTCATCGACTAAATCTAAGTACTCATTGATTTCATCTTGTTCTTCTACTATATCATTCATTCCGTCAGCTATTTCTTCAATAACCTCTAACAATGCATTGAAAAGCTTACCTTCTCTTGTATCGGCCTTAACATCCAAGCCATCAGCCAATCCTCTCAAATAAGATATTTTCTCATACAAAAAGTCCATAATATATCCTCCTATACTCTTGATAGATATTCACCGGTTCTGGTGTCAATCTTCACTTTATCCCCTATCTCAACGAAAAGTGGCACTGTTATCACCGCACCAGTTTCAGTTGTTGCAGGCTTGTTGGCTCCGGTTGCAGTGTCACCCTTAAAGCCGGGTTCTGTTTCTACTATCTCCAACTCAACAAAGTTTGGAGCTGCAACCTCAAATGGTTTACCTTCAAAAAACCTCATTGTTGCTGTTTCATTTTCCTTCAGATATACGATAGCCTCTGCTACTTGATCATGATTTAATGGAATTTGTTCATATGTAACAACATCCATAAAATAATATAGTTCTCCATCGTTATATAAATATTGCATATCCTTTGTTTCAATATGCGCCTTAGGAAACTTTTCAGTTGGATTGAATGTTTCTTCTCTGGTTGCTCCTGTTATAACATTTTTAACCTTTGCTCTTACAAAAGCAGCTCCCTTTCCAGGTTTCACATGCTGGAAATCTACAATTAACCATAAACCGCCATTCCATGATATGGTTATACCTTTTTTAAAATCACTTGCTGAAATCATACTTTATCTGTCTCCTCCTTTATGTATATTATAACCAGCTGTATGCTGCTTATTCCAATATTATAGTCCTGCCTGTTGCAGGTACTATCGTAACCTGTTTTAAATCTCCGGTTTTTGTATCCGTAATAGTAAAGGTACCCGCCTTTATAGGAGCACCCTCATAAGAAAATCTGATAACAGAACCATTATTATAGTTTATAGTGTATCTGCTCTTAAAAGCCACTGATTTTTCAATGCTCATACCATTTTTGACATAATAATCATCTGAAATTGCGTTAACTTCAATTTCATAATCAGCATCAGGATTTTTCATGTTTTCCATTTGTACATATCTGACATCCATAGCAAATTCATTTGCCATCTTTTCCATATAGCCTGTATTAATATCAAACCTGGGAACAGCAATAGCAAATATAATGCTTATAACTGTAATAGTAATAACCATTTCAATCAGAGTAAAACCATTATTATTCCTCATTGGCATTCCTCCTGATTACACTACAATATATAAAATATTCCATTACTTATTTTATAAATTAATTCAGCTTTTGTCAATGTATTTATTGTTAATAGAAAATTATATTTGAAAAGAATCATCCCTTTGACTAGTCTCTTTTATTAAAATCATCATCATGTTTAACATATTCAGCTTTGCTTTCTTTAAAATTTAATAACGGTATTATTAAAGGAGGATAGCTGGCATCCATTGTTTTTTTAAATTCTACTACCAATTTTAGTCCAAGTTTTTTTGAAATATTAAATAAAAATTCAATACTTGGATTGTAATCTCCGCTTTCAACTTTCGAAACCATTGCTTGTGTTATTCCTAACTTATCAGCTAAATTTTTTTGTGTTAAATTATTTTCAGCCCTATAATTAATAATTTCACAAGCTAAATCAACTAATAAGCTATCAAGCTCCATCTCATTTTTTAATTCTTCATCCTCAACATCAAAAATATCATAAGGATCTTTCAAAATTTTATCTTTTAACATATTTATCCTCCTAACTTCCCCTGATAAACTTGCTCTATTTTTTTTATTCTATCATACGCAATCATTATACCATCTGTGTAATCCGTTTTTTCTTTCTCTTGAAAAGCATTTAATAATATTACATATTCTTTATTAAAAATTTTTTTAAAAATAAATATAATTCTAATATTTTTATTACCATGCAGTTTAATAGAATATAAATCATTTTGTACATTCTTCAATTTTTCAAATAATGAATTTTGTTCTGTACATTTTTCTTTTAGGTTGACTAAAAATTTTAGACTTTTAAAATATTTTTTCTTAAATTCATTTTTATAACCACTCTTTTCAATGAGATTTTCAAACTCAGAATTAAGACTATAATAAGTTTTTATATAATCAATATTGTAATCTTCAGGATAGAGAATTTTACATAAAAATTCTTTATTAATAATATTCATATTATTATCTCCGTTAACAAGTATATTATACAACTTATAAGTTATATTATCAAGGATTATTTGATGAAAAAATTTACTATTTTGTATAAATTGGTAATAATATTAAATTATACTATGATAGTGAATTTAAACAATTCAGTTATTTCTCATATAAACAGACTGTTCAACCTCATAGCTTTGCTTTTCCTTTTTCAGCTTCAGACGTATTTTAATTGCTTTGGCATTTTCAAAGCTTACTCCCATTGGAACAGGACATACAAACATTTCGCTGACATAGGCTCCCAGCTCGGCATTTGCTTCTGCTGAAGCTATATTATTACCGTAAAATATTTTATTGTATTTAATATCAAAGTTATAGCATTTATTAGAATTACCATACTTAAAGGAAATCCTCGTTATTTTTTGTTCAGATGTCTTTTTTAAAAGACCGGACAATTGATATTCAATCCGCGCAATACCTTTACTATCGACAATTTTATCAGACATAAAATTCAAAATGTACTGGGCTTGAAATTGCAGCTCTGTATCATTCCTTATATATTTATAGCTTTTATAATCAGAAATATACAGCTGCATAATCAAAGAAAATATTAGACCAAACATACCTAAGGAAATCAAAAGCTCCGTCAATGTAAAACCGAATTTATTTTTTATAAACACAATACACCTCTATACTTATAAAACTGAAATGTTTTAGAACCTAAATGCTATTTAGTTGATAATTTTCCGGTGTTATCAATTCGGAAATATCTATTGAACCAGCAATCATATCATCAAAATCAGGAATGGTGATTACCAGATTTACACGAGCTATCTTTATTATTTCGCCTTTTCCCTTATATTTTGATAATACACTTACAGTAAGCTTATCAGCAATAAAAACAATAGGCTCACCGTCGAAAATTTGGACTCTGGGATTTGAATACTTGTCTACTCTGTTTTTAATATTGCTTGAAATAAAAGATTTGTAGCTGTTAATAAAAATATTTTCAGCTTCACTTTCATCGGTGGGATATATATCAAGATATTCTAGTGCTATTTCCTTTGAATCCTCAATACTTTCAATTATAAGCTCATATACATCTGCATAAGCATTGTTCAAGCCTGCTTCAGCCAAATAAAAGGCTTTTCTTGCATCAGAATTGTTTTTCTTTATTTTAAAGTTCATCATTGAAACAATTAACAGAGAGGTTCCTAAAACCGTAGTAATTGTAACAGTCAGAAGCAATAGTATTAAGGTTGAACCGCTATTGTTAATAAAATACTTTTTGAAAACTGACATCTTACCCCCCCGAGCTTGTTATTTGTCAATTGATTATTTTAGTACCTGCCAAAGCATTAATCTCTTGTCCGTTCTTTTTTATTGAAATAAAAATATTGTAAAGAATATTTTTCCCGTCAGGCTTTATTTTAATTTCCGCATCAAGATTATTCGCATCCTCATAGATACTTTTTTCATAGTCACCATTTTCGTAATTATATGAATAATCCAAAAAATCAAGGTCCTTTGTTACAATAATTTCTTCCATATATTTTTGAGCCAAAAGCATAGATTTATACTCAACATCACTTTCATTGTTTATCTTTTGAGACATGATAAACAAAGACATTATCGGACAAATAACAATACCCAATATGGCCAAGGTCATTATTATTTCAACTATAGCTATTCCTTCAACCATAAAATTTTTCTTCATAATAACTTCTCCTAAAACAATCGGGTTTTGCTCTAAGCCAAAGCATAAAAATTAATATTCATAACTGTAAAAACTAAACCATCCCCTGAAAAGGTTGTATGCATATCTGTGATTGAAATATCTGCAGGATATCCCTGCAATTCGTCAATAAACCGAAGCAAACTCTCATAATCGGATTTAAACTCAAAATTGACACTCATAACAACTGCTTTGGGAGAATCATCGGACTCGGCTTCAACAGAATTCTCAGCTTCGGTTTCGTCTTGTTCCCTCGGAGAAATCGGAACAGCTTCAGAAAAATTAAGCTTTGTAACATATATATCAGAATTAGACAAATAGCAGTTGATAATTTTAAATATTTCCTCCTGTCTTAGTTCCGCAAACATATTAAGATTGTTTTTTTTATCCGTCAAAGCCTTTTTTTCCTCAGCTAAATATTGTATCATGGAAATATTACCGTACATATTATTGTAGCGCTTTAAAATCTGCAGATATTCTTCATTTGCATAATTAAAAGAGGCAGCAGGCCTTATTACAAACAGCACTGCTGCAAACACAAAAAATATAACAGCTATAATTATTAAAAGCCTCTTTATTTTAATGATGCACATTATTATTAGCTTCCTTACATTTGCATAATATAAAAAAAGAATATCCCTCATCCAGGTTTACCTCTGACTTTGGCAAATCAATTCTGTCAATAATTTCAATCTGCCTCAGTCTCTCTATAAACAACATTATGTCCTCTATTTTTTCGGATGAGCATTGTATGCTTATATTATCACTATTAATATTAAGAAATGATATAGAAATATTATCAGGCTTCATTTTAAAAATATCCGATAAAAAATCAGAACTGACTGCATTCTCTCTCATGATTAAATCCTTTAAATTATCAGCTTCAGAACAATATTTTTCCAAGCTTGCGATATCACGCTTTAAATCTTCTGCCATACTGTTAAGAGCAATATTCTCATTACTGGTTAGGAATATATTCATACCTTCTGTTTTAGCTTCTAAAAGCTTTAAATTTTCAGAATTAATTTTATTAAAATTACAAATGAAGAACAAGATAAAAAACATACTGACAGCTGTAATAATACCTCGGTAAAGCTTATACCTTTGATTTTTAATATCCTCAGTCAGAAAACTGATATTGTTCTTATCTGTAAAGAGAGCAAAAAAAGTATGAAAATAATTTATAATATTAAGATTATCGACTATTAAATCTATTTTAAGCTCAGAGACTTTGGTTATTATTTCTGTATTGATATTCAGGTTCAAGGTATAATATCTGTCATTACTCTCTAGCTCGGAGCATTCGGTTAAAATATAAATATTTTCGATTGCATTCTCTTTGTCAATCGAGTAATAATACCTAATGTTTTTGCTGATTTCATCTAAACACATATCCATATCAAGGGATACATCAGAACAAAATTGGGCATTATTAAATTTTTTCAAATAAACAACTCGGGAAAACTCATTGATACCTTTGTTTAAAACAAAAAACATAATTCTGTCATAATCAATATTTACAAATGCGTTAATATCGTTTTTATAAGCTTTATCCTTAATTTTAAGATTAACCTTTGAAATATTCTCCATAAAATTTGATGCTATATCCAACGAAATGAGATTAAGCTTCAACAGCCGTGCCAGCTCCCTATATTGAGCATAAATATTGTCAGAAATGCAATAAACTATATATTTTGTCTGAGTCTGATTAAATGTAGTGTCATGAATAGCTTCATCAGGCAGTTTGTATATTATCCTATAACTCACACTTGAATCCTGCAGTTGCTCAAGCTCATGATTAAGCATTGAGATAATTTCGGATTTCCTCTTGAGTGAAGGCAATATCAAAGTTCGGGTTATAACAGCATTAGGACTGATAAGAAAAACAGCATATTTAACATTAATATTATTTTCCGACAATACCTTTTCGACAGCAGTTTTCAATGTCTCCATATCGATAATTTTGCCCTCATCGATACATCCTTCCGGCACACTAAAGGACATGGCATTGTTTACAGAAATAATCTCGCCGGAAATTGATTTAACAGCCTCAATAATTTTAATTTCGTTATCAATTTCAATTGACAGTATTTTATACATACCGATTCCTCTTACTTGTATTCCATAAAATAAATATACTGTTAAAATTTGTTATAAAGATTATACACAATTTGTCATATTATGTCAAAATAATTATTGTTAATAAAATCAGTAATTATATTTATTTTATTTAACAAATTTAAAGCAATAGCATATTATTAATGCTATTGCTTTAAATAAGAAAATATAATAATCAATTGTAAAAAATATTTCAAAGAAAAAGTTTATTCCGCATTTCTCATCAAGACTTTTTGCTTAGCCTCATAGCTTTTTGAGCCGTTTTGAAGCTTAAGATATATTTCTATCGACTTTGTATGTTCAAATGAACTTGAAATTGGGGTTATTTTTAATTCTTCAACATGATTTCCGAATACTTTATCTGCGGTTACTCCTACAGCACCATCTTTATACAATATTTCTTTATTGCTGTTTATCTCAAAATTATGGCATATAGTATCATCTGTTCCGTATTGGAAGGAAATATAACTGATACCTGTTTCAGTTGTGTTACTTAAGTTACTATTAACTCTATTTATTGACACAATTTTTTTGGATTCTAATATTTTATTTGTCATAAAATTAATTATATATTGAGATTGATATTGGAGCTCAGAATCAATATTTATCGCTTCATAGCTTTTGATATTTGTTATAAAAAAGGACATAACAACAGAGATTATAATTCCCACTAAACCTAAAGCCACTAATAATTCAACTAATGTAAAACCTTTTTGGTGTTTCATTGCAGTTACCTCACTAAATTTAAAGAAAAATTTTGAGCTTAATCGAATTAAGCTCAAAATTTATGAATTATTTTCACAACCTATCAGCCGTAATTTTATTCTAACACAGGCATATTTTTTGATGTTATACTTATTGGATTTACAACTCCCGGTTCATATTCCATATCTGATTCTGAATCAATAATAAGCTTTAATGTTAAGTTTTTATTTATACTGTCAGCTTTAATGTTATAGGTCACAATATATGTCTTACCTGATTCTATAGTAACGCCCGACATCAAAGCATCTAATGTTGCTGCAGTTTTTTTCAGCGTACCGCCTTCATATAGCTTGAAGCTGCTTAAACTGTAATTACCTGTATCACCGCTTTTTTGCATTGTTACAGTCGGAGAATCCTTGCCTGCTTTAAACTTAAAACCAAAGGTATAATCGAATTTTTCAACTATACTGAAAGGTGAGCTAACAGAGTTAATAGGTTCTAAGACTTTAGTTTTATACATAGTATTATTATACAGCCGGTTTTTATTTTTTGTATAAAAAACATCTACTGTTAAATCATTATTCGGCATAGTGCCCGATACAACTAATTTATTTGTTGTCCAGCCATTTACTATTGGAGATGTAACACTGTAAGGATCATCTACATTAACTACAGCAGAATATGTATTGAAAGTTGCTCCGCCGCTGTAAATATAATTTATTATCAAGTTAAATTGTGATCTATTTATATTTGCTACAAATAATAGGTCTTCTGTAATAGTCTTAGGGAATTCTCCCGACCAACCTGAAAACTTATAACCGGCTTTCTCATTTACCACAGGTACAGTAATTACAGAATCCCATGCTGTATCTACCAATATATCAGTAAATATTGTTTGACCTTCTAAAGTACCGTTATCTCCAGATTTAAATGTTACTGTATGCCACTTACTTGGATCTTTTTCCCACTGTGCTGTAAATGTTAAATTGCTTGTTATTTTTTCCGGAAAAACTCCCGACCAACCTTTTAACATATATCCTTTGTCAGGTACTATTCCAGGTACTGTAATTACTTCATTCCATGGTGTATCTTTCAATATATCGGTAAATATTGTTTTGGCTCCGGTACTAAACTTTCCGTTCGTTCCGGGCAAGAATGTTATTGTATACCACTGACTCGGATCTTTTACCCATTGAGCATATAAAGTAGTGTTTGCAGTTATAATTGATTTAGGGTCGAATATTTTTCTTGTAGTTTTTTCAGTACTCCAGCCGTCGAAAATATATCCGGCTCTGGTAGGTGATGTCGGCATAGTTTTAATAGCTGTATATCTTGTAACATCAATTGTGTTAGGTACAGCATCTGTCCAACCCTTAGAATCAGAGTGATTTTTATCAAAGGTTACTCTGACATTTTCAGTTCTTTTATATCCAAAGTGAACAGTTACACTTTTACCTTCTTCAGTGATAGTAACATTAACCGGGCTGCTTGTCTTTGTGGGATTCCCTCCCTTGCCGGCCGATTCAGCTACGTAAGAATATACTGTATTATTTTTGTCAGTAAATATAGGTATGCTTGCTTTCACCGAATAAGGTACATTAGGCTGCAAAAGTTGATTACCATTACTGTCTGTATAAATTTGAGTATTTAAAACTTCTCTGTTTTTCCAATCAACAACACCTATACCAGAATCCTTAGAAATAGGATTTCCGATATCATCTACCAGATAATATTCGATATTTATTGAGCATGCATATCTGGGTATTTTAGGTGAATCAACTTTTTGAGTACATACAACACCTCTAAAATTTGTATACGTTATTGACGCGGAGCCGCTATTTGTTTCTATCAATCCCCTCTCCGACAATTTACCATCCTTCAGCTTTACTCTTATAGTCAGAGTTGCACCGCCTTTTGTTATATCTCCGATATTCCAGCTTACCTTGCCGGATGCCGGAAATAATGTTACCGAAGCAGGTCCTGTAGACGCAACGGCACTAACTACTGTTCCATTAAAGTTAATAGTTTGTATATTATCAGTCAGCACAGCTTTAGTACCGGCAATTTTAACTTGATTTGCAATGTCTGTATAAACGTTGCCTAAAACACTCGGATCAGTTATCGGATAAAAATATTTTTCATCCGGGTCAGATGATATATATTGTAGATTACCATAATAAGATGAATCCATCATCAAACCGACTGAATAAATAGTGGCTTTATTTCCCGTTTTCAACGCATCCGCTTCAGTTCTTCCTTTTTTATCCGAAGGATCAGGCATGCCGTCTGTCATAAAAACAATATATGCAGGCCTTGTTTTATCTGTCCGACCATCAAGCATTTGTTTTGCAGCAGCTAAAGCACTGTTATAGTTAGTTCCTCCATTGGCAACTAAGCCGTTTATTTTAGAAGTAATATTACTTATACCGCTTGCATCAGTCAAAGGAGAATTATATGTATCACTTACGCTGCTACTAAAAGATATCATACCTACGCGGTGAGGAGAATTGCTGCCATCTGCTTCCTTTTCAAACATTGTATTAACAAAATTCTTTGCAGCCTGTTGAGCTACCTTTAAACGAGTATTAGCCATTACACAACCGGTGCTGCCTTCAGAAATATAATTTCCTTGTGCATCTTTGTGTTCTTGTGTACAAATAGTTGGCTCAGGAGTAGACCATGATGACCATCCCAAAAACCAAGTACGCTCTGAAGTAAATCTATATATAGTCCCGCATTTTTCACATGTGCCTAACTTATTTTGACTCTCATAAAAAAGTCCTGATGACACTCCTCCGTCATTAACCCATGTAATTGAACCACCACATGTTTCATTTTTATGCTCAGGATTAACACAAATAGGATCGATACTATATGAGCCTCCTCCCATACTGCCGGATCTGTCTAATATTAAAATTGCATCTATGCCTTGCTTAACCGGTGTACCGCTTACATTAAAGGTTATATCAGCTATTCCGTTCTCTTTGTCTACCCATTTCGCAGACTTTGTCATTCTAACATGTCCCTGTGATCCATAACCCGGATAATCAATGGGATTATAACCAGGATCAGGAGTTGCAACCATTGTCGTATCATCCGGTATGGTATCTGCATTTGCTATATTTCCGTACATACTTGATACGATCATTATTAATGCTATTGCCAAGCTTATAGATTTCTTAAAAATCTTCATTTTTCAAACCTCCCTGTTTTATTTTAATTACTATATATTTTCTATCAGTTGTTATTTTATTTTCCATTCATTAAATTTCAAAAGCTTATTAAAGTTAACATTTGTTGAATCACCCGACGCTGCGACAGTTTCAAAGTATGTTATACCTATTGGGTCTAACCCACTGGTATCGGGTTTAAATACTTTTTTGTAAAGCTCCTCATATTTAGCTATTATTGCAGCTACAACACTTTTATCATAGGTAAATACACTTCCGGTCCCATTAATTGTTATATCTCCGCCACATATGATAGAGCCTTTAAAGGTAACATTACCGGTAATATTAACGTCTCCGTTTGTTACTATAAGTCCTGTGTAATTTCCTGCCGGGAGGTTGTATGTTCCTCCATCCTTATTTAAATACACTATTTCCGTTACTGTTCCTGTAGTAGTACTTTCGGATTTATTCGTTGAAAGTTCACTTAATTTTACTTCATTGCTAAACTGCAGCTCTCCGCTTGTCACTGTTTTATCCCCAAGTTTTAATATTTCCGTATTATATGCATTTTCGGATTTATTAAAAACGTCAGTGTCATCAATTATATAGCTTGGAGAAGTAAGGTTCCCATTATCAGTCGCACATCCAATTGATTTAATACTCCCGTCCACTTTAATATTTGACGGGAAATTCATTAAATAACCTCTATACTCATCATTATAATTGAATAAATAATATGCTTTATCAAATACATTCAATTTTTCTCCTGTATCATTAAAGCTATCAGCAAGCCTTAAATAGTCATAATCAACAAAATTGATATTCCCTTCCGTCAAATCCTTGGTATGCGTTGAGCTGTGCAAAGGCTCAGTATATGCTCTGTAATTACCCAATATTGATATTGACTCACCTGTTTGATATTTCAAGCTGTCATTTATTTTCACATAGGAAGTTCCATATAAATATACATCCCTCGTTACATTAAGCTTTATATTGTCGGTAACAAAGGTATTGATATTAATTCCGCTGGATTTGTCAGGACCAGGGTTAGATCTGCCATCGTAGAATCCGTAATAAGTTCCATCAATATTTACCTCTTGGCCATCCTTATTGATTTCTAAATCATCCTTAACAAAAATTCCGGCTCCTGATTCAACAGCTCCCGTTGAGCAATTTGCAGTAAGCTTTGCTCTATCTCCATTAAGAAATATGTTATGTGCATAAACATCCTTGACATTTGTAATAGAATTATCACCGTTTAACTGCATATCTCCCTTTACTGCCAGTTTGCCATTGAAAAGTGGATTTATTGAGGCACCGTTAACTAATAGGTTTTCTGACAAATAAACATTTCCGTTAAATTCAGAAGCACCGTTTACTGTTAAATTTTTAGCCGTCAATGCTTTAGTCCAAAATGGATTTATCGGAATTAACTTCGTTAATACTGTATATGGTTCGTTATATTCAGGAACCTTAACAATCATGTTTACAGATGTTGTTTTTTGTATATTGCTGTCGTTGATATATTTTGAATTGATTATCAAGAGTAATTCGTCACCGATAAATACCGGCGGCGGAGTATCATTTGTTATATCCACTGTAAGCTTGCTGTTTGATACACCTTCAACCTTTGAAAAAATATTGTTGTGAATATTGTAATAATCTGTTTTTGTTATATATTCTGTATAAAAATCTTTAAATATTACTTCTGCATTATCCTTTATTTTTTGTTCGTTAAACAGATAGGAGGTATATAAAACACCATCAATAACTTCATCTACACTGTCTAAACATAAAGAAGCTACAGGATCAGCCTTTAATGCTTCTATATTTTCAGGTTTAAAGCTGTCAATAAAGTTCTTTGCCTCTTCGTTTCCAAACTTTACCGCGTCCTGCACAAGTTCGTATGCCATGGCATGAGCCTTATCCAATCCCGATTCGGATAAATAGAAGGTTTGCTTTAACTCGGTATTTGCTTTTTTAATTTTTAAGTTCATCATAGTTACACCTAAAATAGATGTACCAAGCAAGGATATTACAGCTATTGCCATAATCAACAGCACCAGTGTAGAGCCCTTGTTATTAAAATGTTTTTTCATAGTTATCATCCCTTTTATTATATATAATGAATACTCATTATTAATTAGGTATATACTTAAAAATTTTCGTACTATTTATTGTATTTATTATTTCAGAGCCTTTTTTAACCGTTATCGTAATATCGTATAGTATGTTTTTCGCAGTCTGAGCTACAGGTATTATACTATTGTTATTAATCTTTTGTACCGAGCCCTTTTTAACATTAACTGTACAGTTATAGTTAGTACTGTCTAAATTATGTATATAAAGTTCAACCATATCAGACAAATTGTTATGTATATTTATAATTGCATTGGTACTTAATACAACCTTTATTTTTCTTGACACTAATGGGTATGGTATATTAGTTTCTTCTATTTTTATTCCTGTTTCATTAACATTTATATCTGTATCACCTGATAAACTGATTGTATACTGAGGAATGGCTAAATCCTTTAACTGATAAGTAACTGCAGTACTGCTGATTGTAAGTGTTGCATCGTAATCAATAGCACTCGCTGCAGTTGCTGTTTCCTTTACTGCCTTCAATACTATTGTAGCTCCATAATCATTGGGGGATTCAGGAATTTCCTTTTTATATATATAATCAGAGCCTGACTCAGTTCTGCTGTAGCCTAAAGAGCTATAGCTAAAGGTATCCATCGCTTTGATTTCTTCCATATACTTTTGAGCAAGCTGAATGGATTTGTATTCCTTTGAACCTTCGTTATTGATTTTCTGGGAGGTTATGAACATAGTCATAAGGGGCGCTATGACTATGCCCAAAACCGCCAGAGTTACTATTATTTCAACTATTGTAAAGCCATTTTTATTTAATATTTTTCTCACATAAACTCCTGCTTTCTTATTGCTATAAATTATAAAGTCAAATATGAGTTATTTTATTTCCTGATAACTCTCACGGATTTTGGATCGTTGAAGTATACTCTCGGATTTTCCTTGTCGTCACCCTCTATTTCAAACAATAGCTTTAACCCTGAGTTATTTTCTATATTTATATTCGCACCGGCTGAATCTGCTTTTGAATTTCTTTTGCTCGAGTATACCTTTACGCTGATTGAGCTTCCCACGGGAGTGAAGTCAAGCCATGAGCCGTCATTTGGAAACTTGCCGTTTTTGGTTGAATATCTGTAATAATATTTATCATTTTCCTTTTTAAACTGCATGCTGACATTTTCCATTGTATTGCTGTCTGCATATACATAGGTCAATCTGTTTTTGTCCTCTGCTTTGCCAACTATAACCGTGGGTAAGTCGGAGCTTTCAGGCTTGAGGCTCAAATAAAAATCGAACTTATTCCCTACAGTACCGGTAAAGGCAGTTCCTCCTTCCAGCTTGAAGGGGTTGCTTTTGCCTGACTGAACCAGGTCCTTCCACATCCAGTCTGTGTTTTCCTCAACATAGCCCTCCGGCTTTGGTGCCGAATAGAAGTTTAACGCCATGGTGCCTTGGAGCAGACCATTTTCTGCTGTCACAGTATTGATATTCACTATTGAAATATCAATAGGGCTGTTTTGTATAGCATCTATAAAGCTTATCATATCCTCGTAGGTGCTTTCAAAGCCGACATTAGCCGACATTGTTCTGACTGTCAAGCCATCCTGTGATGCTGCATTGTTGTTCTGAGGAGCTTGATTTGTATCTGCATTTGTATCGGCAGAGGTATTACCTTCAGTCTTGTTATTTTCAACTGCTTTATTTTCTGTGCTCGCTTTTCCGTTATTGATTTCATTCATCATTGCTTCAAGAGAGCTGATTGGCTTTGGTAATTTTGCAGCAACAGCTGTTGTCATAGGTATGACACTTAGCTCTGTAAAGCTGATATTATTTGCATTAACATTTTTGCTCGATAAATATGTATTCAAAAACACTATTAATTGTTCCTGCTGCAAATCTGAAAGTATGTTTGTTTTATTTATTTCGTCAACAAGAGCCTGTTTCTTTTCTTCAAAAGCAGCTGTTGAAACAATATTTTGTGACATTGCTTCGTATGTGGCTTTCTTTTGTGAATATTCTGCTTCCAGCTTATCCAGTTTAAATATATTATCGAAGGGTATATATTTATAACCAAAATATCCTGCTATTACTATCAGCAATATTGAAATTAATATCTTCTCTCTTTTACTGAGCTTCATTTGAAATCACGTCCTTTATCTCACATACTACTGTATAAGTATAGCTTATACTTCCGGTCTCAGCTCCTTCTACTACAGCCGGTATATATACATAATCAATAAATTCTATATTTTTTAAATTTTTCTCAAATTGTGCAATTTCAAGCTTAGAATTAGAGCTGCATTGAAGCTGAATTGCAGCTTTGTCTATAGACATTGAATTTACTCTGGTACCCAAAGGTGTAGCCTTGCCTACCTCTTCAAACATAATCGTTGTTACGGCATCCTCATTACTGATTGCTGTTTTTACTTTATCTATTTCTTTTTTATATTTTTCAAGCAATGCAACAGTTTTTTTCGTATTTTCAGCCTGATCGTTAAGCTTTATATTTTCTTCTTTTCCGATAAATTCGTCTATTGAGGCAATTTCCTTTTCTAAGGCTGATTGGTTATAGAAATAGCTGTACAAGAACAGTGCTCCTCTTAAAATCACAGCCAATGATAATACCATGATTAGAATTCCTATATAAAATCTGCTTTTATGCTTTTTCTTTTTATCAGTCAGAAAGTTTATGCTTTTTCTGTCAATATAAAGTGATAGTATTGTATTAAAATATACTTTAACATCAATATCGGCTTTATTTTTAGAATGTTTAACGCTGACTGAGGATATTTCCCTAATAGTGTCTACATCCAAGCTCAAATGTGAGGATAAATAATCCTCCAGCCCCTTCATATTGATGGAGGTTCCGTATATATATATTTTAGAAATCTGGTTTTTATCCTTGTTTGTAGAATTGTAGTATCTGATATATCTGTTGAATTCGTCAGTCCAACCGTTTATAAAGTCCTCTGCTATATTCAGCATAGAGACATTTGCAAAATCATCATAGCTTTCTTCGAGAGACAGCTTGTTTATTTCACTCAGAGCTTCCTCGTGACCAATGTTGAATGCGGCAGCAAAGTTACGTACCATGTCCTTTATGCCGGTTGCAAGGGTTCTGGAAAATTCGTTTGTTCCGTTATTTACAACGCTAAAGGTAATGGTATCATAACCAAAGCTTATAAAGACTGAGGCTGTGTTTTTATCAAGTGCTTTTTTATTGATTGTCAGCTTTTGCTCTGTGATTTTGTCAAGGCTGTTAAAAGAAAGGTCAAGAGCAATAAGGTCAAGTTTCAGTCTTTGAGCCAGCTCTAAATATTGGTCATACATACTGACAGGCAGTCCGTATACCAGATATTTACCCAGTTCTCCTTCCTCCGAAACAATTGTTTCTGTTTTTTTGTATATAAGCTTATACTGATTCAAATCTACAGAAATTAACTGTTCAATCTCATTTTTTATCATTGAAAAGGTATCTGATTTCTTTTTTAATAAGGGTAATTCAATAATTCTGGTAATAATTGAATTTGTATTAATAGTTATTATTGCTTTTTTGGAACTGATTTTATTTTGTGATAGATTTACTTGAATAATCTCAGCTATGGAATCCATATCAATTATTTTACCGTCATCAATAATACTTGGATCCATATCTAAAAATATGCTCTGATGCAATATTAAAGAAGAGCCTTTTTTGGTTCCTTCTAATATTTTAATATTCCTATTGTCTACTTCGATAGATAATATTTTCCCCATTGTCTTTTACCTTTCTATATTGTTATACTAAGATATTTAAATACCATGTTACTAATTCGGTTCCCATAAAAATATATATTAAAGCAGATAAAGATATGAATGGACCAAATGGTATTTCGTCTTTTCTGCTTTTCATTTTCGAAATTATTAATGCTAATGAAATTATTGCTCCTATGATAAATGAAAATAAGGTGATAAATAGAACTCCCTTAATACCAAATATGAATCCAAGTACTGCCATAAGCTTTATATCTCCGCCGCCCATAGCATTTGTCAAAAGTGCAATTGCTAAAAACAGGCTTAACCCTATCCCCAGACCTATCAGTCTGTCTGTTAAGGTTGAAAAATCCTGTATGGTAAAAATTATTCCGATTATTGCTCCGGTAATATTCAAGCTATCCGGTATTATCTTGTGCTTTATATCTATAAAGCTTATTACTATAAGTAAGCTTATTGTTAAGCAATACAATATGGAATACACGGTAAAGCCGTATTTCAAGGCCACAAGAGCATATAGTATTCCGTTTAATAATTCTATCAATGGGTATTGTACAGAATACTGTGCTTTACAATATTTGCATTTACCCTGATTTATTATGTAATTGACAACCGGCAGCATATCTATATAGTTAAGATTGTGTCCGCAGCTTCCGCAGTGTGAGGGAGGCTTGACCAATGAAATGCCGGCTGGTATGCGGTATATGCATACATTTAAAAATGAACCTATAAACAGTCCATATATGAAAAATATTATTGTCATTGTGGGTTCCTAATGGTTTATCTTAGGAGGGCAAAGCCCTCCTCGACTAGTTTAATTTTTCAAAATTATTCAACATCCAGAGTATTATTTGGGTAAACTTCATGAGTACTATATTTCATAGTAATTTCACCACTACTATGCGTAATATCTATAGCTGATCCACTTGTAGCTCCATATCTAGAAGTTTTAAATGATATTTTATCAATATAATCTTTAGCAACTAAATCATCTGCTGAATTAACATCAGTAGCAGTTGGGTTCTGAGCATAATATAATTCAGCAGCTTTAGCAATCAAGCCGATTGTTGCGTCATCTGAATTAAGTTTTGCTGTTTGCTGTACTCCTAAAAATCTTGGTATTGCGATTGCCATAATAACAGCCAACACTGCCAATACAACAATCAGTTCAATTAATGTAAATCCTTTTCTGTTTTTTAATTTGTTAATAATTCTAAACATATTTTTCTCCTCTTCTCTTATTTAAATTTTTTTATTTTTAACCTTAAGAAAGTAAAATAATTATTGCTAAAAAGACTTTCCGAAGGTTTAAATACTTAATAATTTTTACCTTTGATACAGTAATCTACTGTACTGTCTTTACCATATCAAACATAGGTATTACCATTGCCAGAACTATAAAGCCTATTATTATTGCCATCAAAACTATCATCAATGGTTCAAGCATTGCTGTTACACGCTGGATGGCTGTTTCTACCTCTTCATCGTAAAAATCTGCGGTCTTGTCCAATATTTCCTCGATTGAGCCCGAATCCTCGCCTATTTTTATCATATTATGTACCATGGGAGGAAATACTCCCTGTTTTTTCAAAGGCTGTGACAAAGACAGACCCTTTCTCACATCCTCCTTTGCCTCCATTATTTTACTGCCTATATATGTATTGCCTGTTACGCCGGATACAGTATCCAATGCCTGCAAAAGGGGTACACCGCTGCCCATGAGAGTCGACAAGGTCCTTGTAAATCTGGAGGTTGAAACCTTCAGTATCAAGTTTTTATATACCGGTACCTTAAGCTTATAGTAATCTGTCTTGTATTGTATCTTGGCGTTTTTCTTCAGTGCTGACGATATAAATATCAAGGCTGCTATTATCAGTGCAAGTATAAGCCAGTCTTTTTTCAAGAAATTGCTTATACCTATCAAGGCTACTGTTATTGACGGCAATGGTACTCCAGAGCTTGAATACATATCCAC
This sequence comes from Bacillota bacterium, assembly GCA_036846385.1. GTDB lineage: Bacteria > Bacillota > Clostridia > Tissierellales > Sedimentibacteraceae > Sedimentibacter. The sequence goes on from DAIUCB010000003.1 coordinate 25,534, forward strand.
AAAGGTAGGCATTACACTTGTTAAAAGGAAAACCACTACTGATGATGCAACTACTGCAAGTATTACCGGATATGTCATGGCTGACTTGACCTTGTTTTCTATTTTATATTCCTTTTCAAAGTGAACTGAAAGTCTGTCCATTATAACGTCTATATTACCGCTTATTTCCCCTGCCTGTACCATGCTTATGAATATTTCGGGAAATACATCCTTGTGATGTGCCAATGCTTCGGATAATGTATTTCCTTTTTGCAAATCCTCATACATATAGCCAACTATTTTTGACAGTCTCCTGTTTTCTGTCTGCTGTTTTAGTATTTCGAGACTAGTAACGATTGTTACACCTGCCTTTAGCATTGCATACAGCTGCTTGCAAAATACCGCCAAATCCTTGGATTTTATTTTTTGCACGCCCTTTAAAATTCCGTTTAAACTCAAAGATTCTTCTGATTTTGCTATATCTACTATTATGTATTTGTTTTGCTTTAAGAAGTCTATAATTTCTGCTTTTGATTCTGCATCCCTGGTAATTTTTTGCTTTTTGCCGGATGCGTCTATAACCGTACATTTATATAAAGCCATATTATCCTTCCTTATTTACTTATTTCTTGTTTCTAAAATATATTAAGCTTAAATATTAACCATTAATCATCTGTTTCTGCTTATATCAGCTTTTTAACATATTCGTAATCCAATGCCGATTTCAATAGTGTCTGCTGTGTTATCCTTTTTTCGTGATACATTTTCAGCAAGCTCGAATCCATAGTCTGCATACCGAATTTGGCGCCTGTCTGTATCTGATTTTGTATTTGATGTGTTTTCTTTTCTCTGATGAGATTTCTGATGGCAGGTGTGGATATCATTACCTCTACTGCCGCCATACGTTGTTTTTCCTCAATATCTAATATCAGCTGCTGTGATATTACTCCCTCCAGCACATTTGCCAGCTGTATAACTACCTGCTGCTGCTGGTGAGGTGGGAATACATCTATTATACGGTCTATGGTTCTTGCGGCTCCCGTTGTATGGATTGTCGAAAAAACCAAGTGACCTGTTTCCGCTGCCGTCAAAGCTATTTCCATCGTTTCCAAATCTCTCATCTCTCCCAGCAATATTACATCCGGATCCTGTCTCAAGCAAGATCGGAGACCTGATGCAAAGGAAATAAAGTCACTTCTCAGCTCTCTTTGATTTACTATACTTTTTTTATGCTTGTGAAGATATTCAATCGGATCCTCAAGTGTTATTATGTGACATTTTCGTTCGTGATTTATGATGTTTATTATTGATGCCAGCGTTGTTGATTTACCGCTGCCTGTAGGTCCCGTTACAAGTATGAGTCCTCTTTGCTTTTGTGTAAATTCATATATTATTTCGGGCATATTGATTTCTTCCAATGTTGGAATCGTCATCTGAACGGCACGTATTGCTATGCTGTAGCTGCCTCTTTGCTTGAATATATTGATTCTGAAACGTCCCAAATTTGCTACCGCATAAGACATATCATAATCTCCAAACTCATCTATTTCTCTCAATTGCTCCTCGGTAGTGACCTGTCGCACAAGCTCCTGTGTATCAGAGGGAGTCAGCTTTTTATCTCCTATTATTGTCAAAACTCCGTTTATTCGATAGCAGGGGGAGCTGTTTACCGATATATGTAAATCCGATCCCTTCAGTTCTATTAGTTTGTAAAGCAGTTCATTTATGTCCATGATTTCCCCTCATTATTCCAATTTATATACAACCTGTGAATACTCCTCAATGGTTGTTATCCCTGACAAAACTAATTCCATGCAATTATCCTTGAGTGTTTTCATTCCGCCTTTTTGTGCCGCACTTGTAATTTCATCTATATCCTTGCCGCTTGTAATTGCTTCTCTGACATTTTTGTCTACTTTAAGTATTTCATGTATTGCTATTCTGCCGCTGTAGCCTGTATGGTAGCATTTTGGGCAGCCCTTTCCTCTGTGCAGTGTCAACCTTCCTTCTACTCCAAGGAGCTCCTTTTCATACTGACTTGCTTCATATTCTGTTTTACAATTGCTGCATATTCTTTTTACCAGTCTTTGTGCCACTATTCCTCTGATAGCTGCCGCAACCAAAAACGGCTTTATACCCATATCCTGCAGCCTCATAATTGTAGAGGGTGCATCATTGGTATGGAGGGTTGATATAACCAGGTGTCCTGTGATAGCTGCTCTAATGGCAATTTCGGCAGTTTCCTCATCTCTGATTTCTCCTACCATTATTATATCCGGGTCCTGTCTCAAAATAGACCTAAGTCCTGTTGAAAAATGGAGCCCTGCCTTTGTATTTACCTGTACCTGATTTATTCCCTCTATTTTATATTCTACAGGGTCCTCTACGGTAATAATGTTTTTATTCATTTTATTCAGCTCATTGAGTGCAGCATACAGTGTTGTGGTTTTTCCGCTGCCGGTAGGTCCTGTTACCAATATAACACCGTTTGGAGCCTCTAATATAGAATCAAATATTTCCATATTGTCATGAGTGAAGCCCAGTTCTTTTTTTGTTTTTAAAAAGTTGCCTCTGTCCAGCAAACGCATTACTATTTTTTCGCCATATACTGTAGGCAATACAGAAATTCGCAGGTCTATCAACGAGTCATCTATTTTCATTTCTATACGACCGTCCTGCGGTATACGTTTTTCCGCAATATTCATTCCACCGATTATTTTAACTCTCGTTACAATAGCTGATTGTGTATGCTTTGACGGCGTAAGAATCTCCTGCAGCTCTCCGTCTACTCTGACTCTCACTCTGATTCTGTTTTCAAAGGGCTCTATATGTATATCACTTGCTTCCATTTTCAATGCCTGTCTTATAAGTGAATTTATCAATCTTACAACAGGTGAATTGGTAACATTCAAATCTGATTCTTCATCTATAGCTTCAAAGTCTTCATCAATGAGATTTTCTTTGTTAAAATCCTCTACCGCCTTTTCAGCACTTCGCCTGCCCATATATTTTTCTATGGCATTATGTATTTGCCTCTTAGCAGCAAGAACTACATCTATTTTTCTGCCTGATTCCATTTCAATATCCTCAATATCGAATATGTTCAAAGGCTCGTTCATTGCTACCAGAAGCTTTTCGTTTCTTATTTTTATAGGTATCGAGCAGGTTCTTTTAGCTAATTTTTCGGATATAAGCTTTGTAGCCTCTATACTAATCGGATAATTGTCTAAGTTAACTATATCTATGCCAAACTGCTCCGCAAGGGTAGACATAACCGTATGCTCAGTAACATATCCCTTTTCAATTAATATCTCCCCCAGCTTTTTACCCTTGCCTGTCTGAGAATTGAGGGCATCATTCAATTGTTCCTGAGTTATGGCCTTTTTATATAGCAAAATATCTCCGAGTTTAGCAGATTTGCTGATTCTATTCATAGCTTCTCCTGTCATATGTAAATAAATTAACAATTATTTAATAATATATTTTATATTTAGATTATTAAATGTGTATTTTACTTAATTATATTTTATTATGCAAAATTTGTCAATATTTTTATTAACAATTATTAATAAATTCTTAACTTATTTAAAATTATACCTTTTTTTAACCTATTTTCTTTATTATTTTTATTTTTTTAGGATAAGACCTTACGGCAGTACATAAAAAATGACGACTAATCGTCATTTCGTTGTTATTTATTTTTTCTTTGTTTGTCCTTTGGTACTACGCAGGTTCCCGAGGCTCTGCACACGATCACCGGCTCTTCTAAAAGGTCACATGCGGAATCGTTTATATCTCTTCTCGGTGCTATTATTTTTCTTGCTTCAAACCTCATTTTTCTGGATGTATTTCCGATTGAAACTATCTCTCCGTCTGCTTCTATATAATCTCCCGCATATACAGGTGCCAGAAACTCTACCGAATCATAGGCTACGAACAAGCCTTCATCTCCGTCATTTTTTATTAACAGTTCTGTTGCAACGTCTCCGAACAATCCAAGCATTCTTGCTCCGTCTACCAGATTTCCGCCGTAATGGGCATCATGGGCACTCATTCTATATCTTATAAGTGATTTCATTGCTGACCTCCGTATTTTATCTGTATTAATATTATCATTGAATACAGGATTTGTCAATTTTATTCATGTTATTTATACTTATGCCTGCTCCAAGGGCTGCCCAGAACAAAGGTGCTACGGATATTATATTATCGTTGAAAATGCCTGCTGTGAGATACGCTGTAATGCTTAAAAATACGGCAGCTCCCATATATTCCTTGTAGTTTTTTATATTTCCGTCTATATATAGCTTAGGGCTGTCTATAATATATATTTGCCATATGAACAGCAATGACAGTAATGATAATACTCCCGTATTGATTGCAGTTTGCAGATACATATTGTGGGGCTTATCGACTACTATATTTGTCATGCCTCTCCCTGTGTTAAATCTGCCTACATAATCCTCCTGAGGATACATCATGCAGTAGTTGTCGGGACCATAGCCAATAAATACAGTGTCCTTAAGCATCGGTACTGTTCTTGACCATATATAGCCTCTGTTGGAGGCGAAGGTCTCTCTGTTGTCAAATATTTTTAAATGCGGTGCATTTATAGGATCAATAAGCTTATTGTTAAAGGAAATAGCCTTTACCATATTATTATTATCCTTCAGGGCATATAAATTCAGAGGTCTGCCGTATATGAGTCCCTCTATCAGCTTAGTATCTGATATTTTGAGTTTATACTCCTTATATTTTTCGTCAGCAAATATAACACTGCCGTTACTGTCGACGGTATATTCCAACGTATTGTTTTTTTCATCATTGAAGGTTATATCTTCATCATTGACTGTGCCGATTAGTGTTTCCTTTGTTGTTTTTATTGTAAATGTATTATCCTTTACGGATATTTCTTCAAATCGGACCTGTGTTTCTTTTCGTATTTTTTCTATTTTTTCTGCTTCCAATACAGGGTTTAGCCGTATAAACTGTCCCAGCTGTCTGCCATTTGATGCTACATTAAATATAATGGCGACTGCAATAAATCCGATAAGCAAAACAGATGTTTTTTTAAGCTTTTCTTTTATCACTTTTCTGAATATAACGGCTCCGATTATTGCCGCTGCTCCGATTCCGATATAGCCTGCTCTTGAATTGCAGCCAAGCCATGTAGCAAAGGATAATATTGCTGCTGTATAAAATATTGTTTTTTTTTTAGCACTCTCCGAGGACATGAATAGTGCTGTTGTAATCGGCAGGATTATTGCTCCGAAGCTTCCGACAAAATTGGTATTGTACATTGTGCCGTATATTGTATATTTGCCGAAGGTAAATTTTAAATCTGCTCCCTTAAGAGCATTTGGCAGTATCAGCCAGCTGCCGACAGAAGTTTGGAAAAAATCAAAACCGAAATACTGGCTTAACCCGAGTATTCCCGTTATAAGGCTGATTGCCGTGAAGGAGTAAAATATTATTTCTAAATCCTTTTTGTCTTTTAATATATTCATCAGTATAAATGACAGTAAAATATAGCAAAGCAACACCGACATTCCTTGATACATTTCAATAAAGCCTAATATGGCTACATTTTTATTTTGCGAAAATATAGTTGATAATATTACCAGAAGTGCATACAGCAGCATAGGAGCATAATATTTTTTATCATTATATATGGTTATTTTTTTGTTCAGATATAATATTGCTGAGGCTGCAAATGCAGCACATGTGGCAATCACAAAGGCTGATGATTTATAATAGCTGAAAAAATCCACATGTATTAATCCGCCCTTCCAGAAGTTTGCTTCCTCTATCGGCAGTTCAACTATTTTGCCGAAGGTAATAAGGGGGATAACTGCAATTATGAATATTATCGGTATGTAATAAAGTAGCTTGCTTAAAAAATTTTTGAGTGTAAATTTTATTTCTTTTATATCTTTGATAATGTGGAAATTGGTTATATCTTGTTTGAGAGTAATATTACTGCTGTTTTTTGCGGTTTTGATATGATATGGATTATATATATTGTCACTGTTTTCTTCATCATCAGAAGAATCATCCGTCTCACTGCTATCATCAGCATTGATATGATATGGATTATATTCTTCCTCTCTATCTGCATTATTTTCTTTCATTTTTCCCGCAAACCTCCTGACATATTAGTTTCACGATTGCTTTACAGCAAGCTTCATAATAATTATATATTATTGTCAATAATAGTCAAGAAAAAAGGAAGCTTGACAGCTCCC
>DAIUCB010000004.1:0-26185 GCA_036846385.1 Bacillota bacterium
GCTGGTAATCAAGCCTCAATTGAATTTATCTGTTATTCCTGCTGCTGCAGGCTTATTGTCAGCTGCAGTCTCAGGAGCTGCATATATTTTCATTACTGATATAGGCAAAAAGGAAAGTATTTATACAATAGTATTTTATTTTTCTGTTTTTTCCGTTATATGCAGTATTCCGTTTATAATATTTTCTTTTGCAATTCCGAACTTATATGAATTGACAATGTTACTGCTGTTGGGAGCATTGGCAGCTCTTGGTCAGATAGCATTGACCTATGCATACAAATCCTCCGAAGCATCCGATATATCTATATATGATTATACAAATATTATATTTTCATCTGTATTAGGATATATTTTTCTGTCTGAACTGCCTGATTTATACAGTATAATCGGAGGAGCGTTAATTATAGCCGCATCTATAATCGTTTTTATTTACAATAAACGTAACAATTAGTATTTATATTTCTTTATCTGCAATAGGGCTGGACATAATAATATACGTTTCGGTATTTCCGAAAAATTGAATCTTACCAACAAGTTCTTCAAGATGAGCCATTTCTCTAAGATATGCTTTTAAAATCATGCTGTATGGACCTGTAACGTGATGACATTCTACAATCTCTTCTGATCTTTTGGCAAATTCCAAAAAATTTTCCTGCTTTTCGGGTTTAATTGATGCATTAATAAAAACATAAATCGGTTTGCCTACCTTTGTGTTGTTTACAACTGCCTTATAGCGTTCAATAATGCCGATATCCTCAAGTCTTTTAACTCTTTCTGCTACTGCCGGCGGACTCAATGATACAATTTTACCTAATTCCTTCATAGAAATTCTTCCGTCTTTTTGCATAATGCTGATAATTTTTAAATCCGTTTGGTCCATTTGTCTACCACCTTATTTTATAAAATATATTTTATGAATAAACTTTTAATGATATGTATTAAGCTTAAAACTGTAATTAAAATTATGTACAAATTGATATATTCATGTTATTATAACATAATAATATTAATTGAATCAAGAAAAATCTTGAATAAAATTTGTTAAATTTATGAATGATAATTAAGATAATAAGCAATTATTATCATTATGGTATGTAAAACCAGGTTTTATTATTATGCTAATATTAGTACTTGTTTTTTATTTAATATTTATGGTATATTAAACAGTAATGTAAAATTCGAGGAGGTCATTATGAACAAACTAAAAATCACTGAAACGTCATTAAGAGATGGGCACCAATCTCTTTTAGCAACAAGATTATCCACTGAAGAAATACTTCCTATCCTGGCTGAAATGGATAAGGCCGGCTTTTATTCAATGGAGGTTTGGGGCGGAGCAACATTTGATTCCTGCTTAAGATTCCTGAACGAAGATCCTTGGGAAAGGCTCAGAAAAATCAGGGCAAATGTAAAAAATACGAAACTGCAAATGCTGACAAGAGGTCAAAATTTATTAGGCTACAGACATTATGCCGATGATATTGTTGAAACCTTCTTGAAAAGAGCTATATATAACGGAATTGATATCGTAAGAGTTTTTGATGCTTTGAATGATTTTAGAAATTCCAGAAAATCAATTGAGGTTATTAAAAAAGAAGGAGCTCATTGTCAATGTGCAATTTCTTACACAATCAGTCCTGTACATACTCAAGAATATTACTTAAAATTAATAAAGGATTTCGAAAATGCCGGGGCAGATTCAATATGTATTAAAGATATGTCAGGTATACTCCTGCCTTTTGATGCATTTAACCTTATAAAGGCTATTAAAGAAATTACTGATTTACCTATAGAGCTTCACAATCATTGTACCAGCGGAATAGCTCAAATGACTATGCTTAAAGCGATTGAAGCAGGAATAGATATTGTTGATACTGCAATTTCTCCGCTATCATCAGGTACATCACAGCCATGTACAGAATCTCTTGCATTAACATTAAAAGGTACTGAAAGAGATCCGGAGCTTGATATAACAAGCTTAAACAATACAGCCGATTACTTTAAGCCGATAATTAATAAATATATAGAAAATGGAATCCTAAGCACGAAGGTATTGATGACTGAACCAAAAACCTTATTGTATCAGGTTCCCGGCGGTATGCTGTCAAACATGATAAATCAAATGAAATCACTTAATGCAAGTGATAAATACGAGGATGTACTTGCAGAAATTCCTAGGGTCAGAGAAGATTTAGGCTATCCTCCTCTTGTAACTCCTATGAGCCAAATGGTTGGAGTTCAAGCTGTATTTAATATAATCTCCGGAGGAAGATATAAAATAATTCCTACTGAGATAAAAAATTATGTCAGAGGTTTATATGGTAAGCCTGCTGTCGAAATTTCCGAGGAAATAAAAAAGAAAATCATCGGAAATGAAGAGATTATCACTGTCAGACCTGCCGATTTATTGGAAAATGAATACGATAAAATGAAAAATGAAATTGGTGATTTAGCAGAATCTGTCGAAGACGTTTTGTCATATGCTTTATTCCCTCAGGTAGCCAAGGATTTTTTCACTAAAAGAAAACAGTAAGCTGATTAAGCAAATTATACAAAAGCTTATGTTGTCGTTTGGTAATATAGCTTTGTAAAAAGCCTTAAAAACAAATATCATTGATAAATAATGATATTTGTTTTTATTTTTAACAAACAAGTAAAAACATTGTAAGTTCGTGTAATATATTGTATAATAATACCTGATAAAAGGAGGAGGAAATATATGAATAAATATCGAATAGCCATATGCGATGACAGTATAGAACATATTGACATAATTTCTGGCATGACAAAAATGATTATAAAATCCGCTAATATTAACTGCAGCTTATACACATACACCTCCGGCAAGGAATTGGTATATGACCATGAACGAATTCATTTTGACATTGTAATTTTAGATATGGAGATGCCGGAGTTGAATGGTATAGAAACAGGCTTCAATATAAAGGATATAACTAAAAACACCAAAATCATATATGTAACTGCTCACGAAGGATATGCTTATGATTCATATAAGGTAAAAGCAGAGGATTATATTCTAAAGCCCGTTCAGTATTCAGAGCTAGAGACAGCACTTACGTCCTGTATTGGCTCAGAAATAAAAAAGGAAAGAAAATTTCTTGATATAAATGATATCTCAAGAAATTTTCAACGGATATACATAGATAACATTATTTATATGCAGCGAGAAAAAGACAGAAAAATATATATTTATTGCATATATAAAAAAATAATAACTATAAATGATACTATTCAAAATCTAGAAAAAAAACTGGCCGATAATAATAACATTATAAAGGCTAACCAAGGCTGTCTGATTAATCTAAATAATGTCAGAAAAATCACTAAGGATATAATAACCTTTTGCGATGACAGCACTGTAAAAATAAGTGAAAGCAGATTATCCTACGTAAAAAAGGAATTTTATAAATCTTTATAATAAAGCTATAGGAGTATTTTAATGGCAGCAATCTGGAACGTAATCGAAATCCTTGTTAATCTTTTTCAAATGTTTATAATTTATAATACCTTTAATTTATTTTATGAACATAGGTTTAATTATAAATATCTAGATACAATAGTTATAATTACTATGGGGATACTGCTTACTATAGTTAATCATAATTTTGTAATAAAAGATAATATTATGATTTATTTCGGGGTATATTTTTTTACCTTTTTAACTACTGTGATAATCTATAATGGTAAAATTATTACAAAGGCTTGTATTATCCCTTTTTTGATACTTATAATGGGGTTTTGTGAGGTAATAGCCGCATTCATCCTTATGGCAATAACAGATTTTAGTATAAGTAATTCTTATGAACCCGGTTTTTTTAGATTAGGAATAATAATTATTTCACAAACAATAATTTTTTACCTATTCTTAATAATAAAATATAAAATAAAGCTTGAAAATATCTTCCTTGCAAAAAGAGGCTATTATATTTTAATCAGTGCAATTCTATCTATTAATGTAGTTGCATTAATTGTTGTTGTTTGGATGTATGGAAATTTGGATTTTGTAGATCGCAGCGGAAATTTTCATATGTTCTTAATTACTACATGCATAACTGCACTGTCTATTCTTGAATTTATTTTGTTTAGCAAAATAATTAAAAATGCTGAAAAGGAGGCTGAAAAGGACAAATTAATTTATCAATATGAAATGAAAAAAAAGCATTATACTCAAATAAATGAAATACTTGATGATATGAGAATAATAAAACATAATCTAAAAAATAGTTTAATAATTATAGATACATACAACAAATCTAATCAGCCTGAAAAATTACAAAAATATGTTGACGAGCTCCTTGCAAATACCAATATTTTTATTGTACCTCAAATAGATGAGGATAATATTATTACCTCCTTTTTAAGCTATAAGGTTGAACAGGCTAATTTAAACGATATAGCGGTTCATGTTGAAAACAAATTAACTGATTCCATTGAAATTGACAAAACAGACATCTGCCAGATTATAGGCAATATAATGGACAATGCTATAGAAGCAAATGAAGATAACATCGAAAAGCATATTAAAATATCAATTTACAATAAAGAAAACTACTTGATAATTAAATCCGAAAACCCAACAAATAAGTCTTTAATAAAAAAAGATAATACTTTTGTAACATCTAAAGAGGATAAAAAAAATCACGGTCTCGGACTTAAGAGTGTGCAAAAAATTTGCGAAAAATATGATGGTAATTTAGATGTTGATATGATCGATAATACATTCAATATCAAGGTAGTCTTATTGAACGAATAATGTTTTAATTTATAAAAAATAGGTATATATATACGCAAGTTTATAATATCATTAATCAATCATAAACTTTTTTATTTTATCTAATAAATCAATACACCCTTTGCATTGAAAGGGCTGTATTGATTTTTTGTTTATTATTTACGTCCCAAATAGACAACGAAAAGCCGAGAATAGACATAAGCCAAGAAAACGTATTGAATATTATATGAATATATAGTATAGTAATATCTAAGAAAGGAGGAATAAAAAATGAAGAATAAAGAAACCTTATTAACTTGCTTATCTACGGTTTTAACATCAACAGCCCAAGCTACTATGGGAACAGCATGTTTGGTATTAGTAAACCAGCCCAAGGTACCTAATTGTCTTATTAAGAATGATAAATAAATTATCCTTAAAATTATCAGAAAAATTAGGTAGCAAACTCAAATCAACAGATGATGAAAAAGAAATATATGCTTACAGTCTGGAAGTAATATTTTCACTGGTTTTAAACCTTATAATATTATCTATGGCAGCATATATATTGGGAAAGATACCGGAGTTAATAATATTCATAATATTTTTCTCCGGACTTAGAACATTTGCAGGAGGATATCACGCCAAAACACATTTAGAGTGTATGACAATATCAATTATCATATTTTTAATTTCCGCAATGAGCAACACCTGGTTCCATCAATTTGGGACAGCTATTATGATAATTGGAATAATAATGTCTATCCTATTAGTATTTTTTTACGCTCCTACAGACAGCGAAAACAAACCTTTAAGCAAAACTGAAACAACAAGATTTATGATAATCAGCAGAGGAACGGTAATATTATTTAGCTTAGTTATAATATTCTTATACTATAACAGAGCTCAGACTGATTACATTTATATAACCGCTGTTGTGGCTATGACGATTGAATCCTTAAGCTTGATTAATTTATTGAATCGAAGAAACAAAATAAATTAATCATACTATAGTTGTGCTATAGTCTTAGAATTAATTTATTGGGGAATATTTTGGTATCGGGTATACATATAAATTAATCCATACAAGTTTAAAAAACTTATATGGATTTTTTTTAGCTTAAAACAACAAATCCATTACCTGTCTGACACTGTTTACAGGAATTATTTCTATATTTTTTACATCCTCGGATATTTTTTCATTTGCCTCTGCAATTACTGCTCTTTTAAAACCCATTTTCTGAGCTTCTATAAGCCTTTTTTCTATGGAATTTACTCCCCTGATTTCTCCCGTCAACCCTACCTCTCCTATCAATATTGTTTTAAAATCGACAGGAATCTCCTTAAAGCTCGATGCCAGAGCACATAATATTGCCAAGTCTGATGCAGGCTCCTTCAGCTGCAGTCCTCCGGTCACATTTATGAAGCTGTCCGAGCTTTGCATAGCAAGACCTGCTTTTTTTTCCAAAACTGCCAGCAGCATAGCCGCCCTGTTGTTATCGATACCTGTTGTAATACGCTTTGCAAAGCCGGCGGGTGAATATGTGACTAAAGCTTGAATTTCAATTAAAACAGGTCTCGTACCTTCCATTGCGGCAGTAACAACCGTACCATAAGCATCTACCGGTCTTCCTTTTAAAAAAACCTCCGACGGATTATCTACCTCCACAAGTCCTCTTTCTCGCATTTCAAAAATACCTATTTCATTTGTAGAACCGAAGCGGTTCTTGACAGCTCTTAAAATTCTGTAAGAAAAATGTCTTTCACCCTCAAAATAAAGAACAGTATCCACCATGTGCTCCAATACTCTTGGTCCTGCCAAAGCTCCCGATTTAGTAACATGACCGACTATAAAGGAAGCCATATCTCTAACCTTAGTCATTCGCATTACAATAGAGGTCACCTCTCTGACCTGACTTACACTGCCGGGTGCCGAAACTATCTCAGGGCAATAAATAGTTTGAACAGAATCAAGAACCAGTAAATCAGGATTTTCCTTTTCCACAAATTCCTTAATAATATCTATATTAGTTTCAGCCAGAATATAGAGCTCCCCATCACCGATATTTAATCTGTCGGCGCGTATTTTAATTTGTTCTCCCGATTCCTCTCCCGAGACATAAAGTACCTTCAGGCTTTGCTTAGCGGCATTATCGGCTACCTGCAGCAGTAATGTGGATTTACCGATACCCGGATCCCCGCCCACCAAAACCAGTGAGCTTTTAATTATACCTCCGCCGAGTACTCTGTCCATTTCTCTGCTGCCGGTTGTTATTCTGTCTCTTTTCGTTGATGTAATGTTGCTTATTTTTTCAATCTTGCCGTTACTTATGCCTCTCCGGCTTTTAGAATCGGTATCCTTCGTTTCCTTTTCCTCAACAAAAGTATTCCATTCGCCGCAGTTTGGGCATTTCCCCAACCATTTTGGAGTTTCACAGCCGCATTCCTGACAAACAAATTTCGTTTTGATTTTAGCCATATTACACCTGCCTGTTATTTATTATAATATAACTATATATCAACCGACAAATCATGTCAATTTATTCTACTGCTGATTTTTCTTTTTATATACGATATAAGAATAAACAGTCGGAAGAACAGATATTAAAATAATAACCGCAAAGAATACGACTGTTTTTAATTTACCCGGTAAAATTGATGATATCATCATTAATATACCGCCGGCGAACCAAATCTTTCCGCCGAATCTGTGGGTTTTAAACCATACCTCTTCATCTGCCAGAGCCCAGCTGGTACGTATTCCTGCGTAGAAATTTTGCTTGAACTTAGGCATTGAATTGCCTATTATCGTAAACAGCAGTCCAACGGCAAAGGGCATAAAGATACTGATGCTTAAAACCTTAATATTCATACTGTAGGCTAATGTATATAATTGTATGCCAAACATCAAAATCGAAACCAAAAAGAAGATTAAATAATATTGCTTGTTGAATTTATTATATGCACTTTTCTTAGGGTCGACATTTCTTGCAACCTCTGCTGAAACAATCATAAGCAATATAATAAACGGTGCAAGCAAAATATATATTTTTCCGCCGTAATCATCAACATTTCCCGCAAAATCAAAGTGAATAGGAATCTGCTCCGGAAGATATTTATAGGAAGCCAATCCTATCAATAATGTAACCGCAAATAAAACCCATAATTTTATATTTTCTTGTTTAAATATTTTGTTCATATTAATGTTCCTCCTTTAAAGAAGCAAGCCATGCCAATATTTCTTCAACCACAGATAAATTCAGCTCGTAGTAAACATATTTTCCTTGCTTATCATCTGTAACCAACCCTGCATTCTTCAATATCGATAAATGATGTGAAATAGATGCTCCTGTCATTTGAAATTTATCAACTATATCGCCTGCCGTAATCTTATTGTTCCTTAATAATTCAATTATCTGACGCCTTGTGGGATCCGACAAGGCCTTAAAGCTCTCTTGAAATCCCATTTCGTTCACCACCTTTTTCATTTAGACATTTAGATAACTGTCTAAATGTATTATAATATCATTTTTCTCCATTGTCAATATATTTCAAATATTTTTTTCGGTTGGACCGGATTGGTTTATGATTGATCATTTATGATTTAGTGCTATCCTTTTACATATTATATTAACCTCATGTTTGAATTGTATTTTAATTTTGCATCATTGGATTGTTCTAACTATTTTCGTATTTTTGGCAATTTTAGCGCAATGATTCTAAAATCCCAATCACTTTTATAGATAATACTATAAAATATGAAAAATCAGTCATTCCAAACCGGTAATATTGGAAATAAATTCAGCGACAATATAATTTTTAATGAAATTGTTTAGTATTTGTAAACAAAAAATATAGTAATACCTGCTTGATTTTTATTTCTTTCCTATTTTCTTTATTTTTCATCTTGACACTAATATCAGCCATGTGTATAATTAATTTGTTTGTAAAGTTTAATAATTATAAACACAGAGTTTAATAATATAAACAAACAAAGAGGTTTATTATGGATATAGGAGAGAAAATTAAAAGACTGAGAACTGCCAATTCTTTAACACAGCAGGAGCTGGCCGACAGATGTGAGCTTACCAAGGGATACATATCACAATTAGAGAGGGATTTAACATCACCCTCAATTGCGACCTTAACCGATATATTGGAATGTCTCGGAACAGACCTAGGCAGCTTTTTTAATGAAGCTATTGATGTAAAGATAGTTTTTAAGGAAGAGGATGTTTTTGTTAAGGAGACTGACGACAATTACACGATTAACTGGATTATCCCAAATGCACAAAAAAATATGATGGAACCGATTTTAATCGAGCTTGACAGCTACGGAAAAACAAAAATCGATGATCCTCACGAGGGTGAGGAATTCGGTTATGTATTAGCCGGTACCATTATGCTTTATTATGGCAATCATTCTTTTAAGGTGAAAAAAGGTGAATCCTTTTACTTTAAGACCAATAAAAGCCATTATATAGAAAATGCAAGCAAAAATGCAGCTAAATTAATATGGGTAAGCACACCTCCCAATTTTTAATGTTAAGGAGCAGATAATATGAGCAATGCAATCATTGAATTAAATAATATAACCAAGAAATTTGACGGAGAAATTGTTCTAGATGATATAAATTTAAGTGTTAAGGAAAATGAATTTGTTACTCTTTTAGGTCCCAGCGGCTGCGGAAAAACTACCACCCTAAGAATTATAGGAGGCTTTGAAACTCCAACATCAGGCGAGGTCTTTTTTGACGGCAGACTGATGAATGATGTTCCTCCCTTCAAAAGACAGCTCAATACGGTTTTTCAAAAATATGCACTTTTCCCTCACATGAATGTTTTTGAAAATATTGCATTCGGACTGAGGATTAAAAAAATGGATGAAGGTACCATCGAGTCTAAGGTTTCAAAAATGCTTGAGCTTTTTAATCTTAAAAATTACGGCAAAAGGAGAATTGATCAGCTTAGCGGAGGGCAGCAGCAGCGTATTGCCATTGCAAGGGCATTGGTAAACGAACCGAAGGTGCTTCTTTTAGATGAACCCTTAGGTGCTCTTGACTTAAAGCTTAGAAAGGAAATGCAGACAGAGCTCAAGGCAATGCAAAAAAAACTCGGAATTACTTTTGTTTATGTAACACACGATCAGGAGGAAGCTCTGACTATGTCTGATACGATCGTTGTTATGAACGACGGGGTTATTCAGCAAATGGGTACTCCGATTGATATATACAATGAACCTGAAAATGCATTTGTTGCTGATTTTATCGGTGAAAGCAACATATTGGACGGTATTATGCATGATGACTATCTTGTTGAGTTTTTGGGGAATAAATTCCCATGTGTCGATTTCGGTTTTGGCAAAGGTGAAGAAATCGAGGTAGTTATACGACCGGAGGATTTAGTAATAACGGAATCTGGAATCAGCCCTCTGGAGGGAACCGTAAAATCCGTAACCTTTAAGGGAGTTCACTATGAAATGATCGTAGAGGTTAGGGGCTATGATTTTTTAGTTCACAGCACAACTATGGCTCCTCCGGGAACTTTGGTAGGACTGTCTCTAACGCCTGATGATATTCACATAATGGAAAAGGGGGATTAGCATGAAAGACAGAACCAAATATTTTTCTTATCCATATATCGCTTGGATAATTATATTTATATTGCTTCCTTCATTTCTGGTTTTATTATACAGCATTACTACAAAGAAATCAGACGGTATCACACATTTCAATTTTACCTTGAGCAATTACAAAATGTTTTTCAATCCGATGTATGTAAATATATTGTTTGATTCCATTTGGCTTGCTGCATTATCAACGGTTGCCTGCCTGGTATTGGGCTATCCTGCTGCCTATATAATCGCAAATTCAAACATATCACGGAGAAATACCCTGTTGTTTTTATGTATTTTACCGATGTGGATGAATATGCTCCTCCGAACCTATGCATGGATGACTATACTTGGAAATAACGGACTGATCAATAATTTTCTTGAGCTTTTAGGCTTGCCTAAAATAACTTTGCTTTATACTAAGGGAGCAACCGTAATGGGCATGGTATACAATTTCATACCATTTATGATATTGCCGATATATACTTCCTTAAGCAAAATGGACTCAGGTCTGATTGAGGCGGCAAATGATTTAGGAGCAGACAGAAAAACAGTGTTCAGGAAAATAATATTACCCCTGAGCATGCCCGGTGTCATATCCGGTGTAATAATGGTTTTTATGCCTGCAGTGAGCACCTTCATTATACCGCAGCTATTGGGGGGAAACAAAAATATGATGATTGGCAATCTTATTGAAAAGCTGTTTATATTAAACGGAGACTGGAGCTTTGGCTCTGCAATTTCAATAATTATGATGATTATTATTTTGATATCCATGTCTGTAATGAACAGATTTGACATTGACAAGGAAGGCGGTGCAAGGCTTTGGTAAAAAAATACTTATCTAAAATTTATATGCTTATTCTTTTTATTTTTCTATATGCTCCCATAATAGTTCTTGCCGTCTATTCCTTTAACGAATCAAAATCAAGAGGAAATTGGACGGGATTTTCGTTGAAATGGTATATAGAATTATTGCATGACAGAGACATCAAGGCAGCATTATATTATACTGTTGCTATTGCAATAATATCCGCCGTAATTTCAACTGTTTTGGGAACTGCCGCATCAATAGGAATCAACAGTATGAGAGGTAAAATGAAAGCTGTAATATTGAATATAAATTACCTGCCTGTCGTTAATCCGGACATTGTCACAGGTATTTCCCTGATGATATTATATATTTCCTTTAATATAGCTCTGGGCTTCAAAACAGTATTGATATCTCATATCGTATTCAGTACTCCATATGTGATATTGTCAATACTCCCAAAGCTGAAGCAGCTTGATGTAAATATGACAGAGGCTGCAATGGACTTAGGCGCGACTCCCATGTATGCTCTTAGAAAGGTCATTATTCCGGAAATTAAGCCGGGTATAATAACAGGCTTTTTAACTGCCTTTACTCTGTCGATTGATGATTTTATCATCAGCTATTTTACAAAGGGTGAGGGCGTTTCAAATCTATCAATAGTCATTTATTCAATGGCAAGGAGAGGTGTTCGTCCGACAATAAATGCTCTGTCAACTATTATGCTGTCAGTAGTATTAATATTGATGATATTGATAAATAAAAGATCTAATTTAACTGTTCAATCAAAAAAATAAAATTATATTAAAGAAAGAAGAGGATGTTATATTGAAAAAAAAGTGCTTATTTGTTATTTTAGCTTCTGCATTAATGCTGTTTTCAATAACAGGCTGCAGCTCTAAGGAAAAGGAAACCTTAAATATTTTAAATTACGATATTTATATTGACAAATCACTGATTAATCAGTTTGAAACAGAAAATAATGTTACAATAAAATATGATACCTATTCAACTCCCGAGGAAATGTATATAAAGGCCAAGGCCGGAGCCTCTAATTATGACCTTATAATTTCAAGCGAATATATGATTGAACGCATGATTAATGAGGGTATGGTTAAAAAGTTGAATTTTGATAATATTCCTAATTATAAATATGTCGGCGAGCAGTTTAAAAATCAGCCCTACGATCCTAAAAATGAATACGCAGTGCCTTATTTCTGGGGTACTCTGGGAATACTGTATAATAAGAAAAATGTCGATGTATCCTCTAAAAGCTGGTCTTTGTTATGGGATGAAAATACAGTCAAAGAATTATAATGATGGATTCTCAAAGAGATTCATTTGCAGCTGCTCTTAAGCTCCTTGGATATTCATTGAACACAGTTGATGAAAAGGAGCTGGATGAGGCTAAAAACCTTCTTTTAAAGCAAAAGCCTCTCGTTATGGCATATATCACAGACGGTGCTCCCGATATTATGATAGGCGGTGAGGCAGACATGGCTCTCGTTTGGTCAGGTGAAGCTGTTTCTGCAATGTCTGAAAATCAGGATTTGGATTTTATTGTACCAAAGGAAGGAAGCAATATCTGGATTGATGCAATGTTTGTTCCTTCATCCGCAAAAAATCAACCTATGGCGGAGAAATTCATCAACTTCTTAAGCTCTAAGGAAGCAACCCTGAGAAATATTGATGAGGTATGGTACTCGACAGTTCATACCGAAGCAATAAAGGAGGTATCTGAAGAGCTGTTAAATAACACTGCTTTTAATATTTCCGATGAGGATATAAAAAATATGGAGATGTTCAGAGATCCGAAGGAATTTATTGAATTGTACTCAAAGAGATGGACTGAGCTCATGGCTGACAAGGTTAAATAACGCATATTTGTTTAATTTTTAAGAAGCAAAAAACTCGCCCAAAGATGGCTCTCCATAAAAAAGTTTGACGGTGTAGCATAATGCTGCACCGTCTATTATTTAATCTCTATAGTTGATGTAGCATATTTATCAAAATCTGATTTATGTGAAATAACTAATAAAATAATATTATGTTTTTGGGTAAATGAAACTATCCTTCTCGCTAATTCTAATGATGTTGCTTCATCTAATGCAGAAGTGGGTTCGTCCAATATTAATATATCCGGTTTACGCAACAACATTCGCGCAAGACTTATTCTTTGCTTTTGACCTCCGCTTACGCCATCTGTTTCTGTTCCGATTATTTAATTAATTTATATCCTTCATTATTTAATTTCAATTTAACCATTATTTTTTGCGTACACCCCCAAAATAATATTGTGTATTATATTAAACAAAAAATATTCAAATAACTATATTGTATTTTTTTCATAAAAATACCATGTTGTATAACAAATGTCAATCGTTTTTATTCAGTGATGATTGATATTTTTAATAGTTTTTGTATAATAAGAAAAATGTCGATGTATCATCCGTCGAGGAACTCAAGACAAGGTAGTCAATCCGGTCGTGCAGAGCAAACTTCTCAGACAGGGTACAAACGCTAATTTGGTAGGCAAGCTAACTGTGAAATTTACATCTACATATTGTAATTATCACTCTTACGTGATAAAATAGACATATTATTCCACTAACACATGGAGGTGCGGAATGGCTGTCGGTTATAAAAAGTTATTTCACTTGATGATAGAAAAAGACATATCCAATGTTGTAGAGTCTTATACTGTAAGATAGATGATATTTTAGAATTTGTACCGGATGGAGAAAGTAACTAACAACAGATTTATTATTAATCAAAATATTTGATATTAGGGGGATGTTCCGATGCGGAAGATATGCTTAATAATTGATCTTCCGACCCTTTGTGCTTTCATTGGATTATAGTTGACAAAGTAACACAAAAAGCTAAGGAGGATTAGAATGGCAAATCAAAAACTGATTATAATAAGCGGATCTCCCTGTGTCGGTAAAACCACCGTGGCGGACAAGTTGTTTCAATCATATGAAAACAGTGCGTATCTCGATGGAGATTGGTGTTGGTGCATAAATCCATTTTCCTTAAGCGATCCACGACTGCGTAACGGCGACAAAAGTATGTCCTTTGTTTTATCGAATTATCTGAATTCTGATTTTAATTATGTGATATTTTCTTCTGTAGTAGTTATGTATGAATCAATCAGAAAGCCAATATTGAAGGATATTACGGCAAAGGATTTTGAAATAATCGGATTTACACTAACCTGCTCGGAGGAAACTTTGGCAGCACGTCATAAAAATCGTGGTGACGAAAACGAGGTGTCCTTTCATTGGCTTCATTTGCCCCCTTATCCCGGCGATTATGTGATGAATACAGATGGTAAAACGGTAGAGCAAATTGTTTATGAAATAAGAGAATTAATTGATAATGGAGGATGGAAATGGCTAACGAAATTATAACAATAGAGAATGCTATCCTGCAAGAACTCACTGGCGACGACCAAAAGAAAACACTTGATTTTGTGGTCTTTTTATGCTTGAATGAAATGGAGTTTATCAGAGGCGACGGCTATTGGTCGAATCAATTCTACTGGATGATAAAGTTCAAAGAACAATATGTGTGCTTTATTTTGATAAACGGCACAGGTGCAGAAGAAAAGTTTACTCCTTTGACCATATGGTCTGATGACAGCAATTCGAACTGGTATGCAAATTCACCGCTGGAACAACGCTTGAAAGAAATCGCTTGGAATAATGTAGATTCCTGCGGTCATTGTGGTTCTTGCAGTGGTGGACGACAAAAAATAATTTTCGGAAAAGCATTTGATAATGTCTGCCGAACCACTTTCAGATTTGTAAACCCGGATGTCCAGACGCTTGTGTGTGTGAAACAATTGGTTGTGATAAGAAAGAATGATATAGAAGTAGCCAGTGATGACGTAAATGATGAGATGATAATGCAAAAACCCTTGAAAGGAGAGGAACATCATGAAATATGAATTGACAGCGTAATCAAACAGCTTGAAGGAAAAATCAAGTGGAGTGTTTTCTACTTTCCTTATTCAGCATTTGAGAAATTAGGCTCGAAAGGTAATATTCCTGTTCTAATAACGGTGGACGGACATAGCTATGAGCATACATTACTACCGTCAAGGAATGGTCATTATCTGGTATACAACCAATTTATAAGACAAGCAATCGGTAAAGACATCGGTGACACGGTGCATGTTACCTTAGAAAAAGATACAAAAGAACGTAAATACGTTGTTCCTCCTCACATAGAAAAAGCTTTCAAAGAACGTGGTGTATTAGAGAAATATTTGAAACAGCCTGATTACCTAAAGCGTGAGCAGGTAAATTTTATTGAGTATGCAAAAAAAGAAGAAACGAAGCAAAACAGGCTGAATAAGCTAGTTGCTATGTTAGAAGGACTAAAATGATTAACAAACTCTCATGTAAAAAATGAATGTATAAAGAAAGACTGCTTTTAAGGTTTAATACTTCCTTGCAGTCTCTACTTTCGGGTCTCAGCTTGAAGAGAGTCGGTAAAAAATTTACTTGTTTTTGTAAATCCCTAAGTTGAACTCCCTTTTGGCGGTTTTTCTTTTACTGTATTCTTCAACTATTTAAAAATATTAATTTAAATATTTTCTTTTGCGTTTACTAAATGAATTGCAGTATATACTGTTAAAACTATTAATACCCCTAGTACTAAAAATGACATTATGTATTCCTCCCCATATCAATAATGCTATTATATATCTTTGTAATTCTTTACAATACAATATCTTATATTATAAAGCTTATTGTTTTCTTAAATAGTATGCCCATCAGGCATACTATTATATTCATCAAAGCTATACTAATTGACAAAATTTACAGCCCTTGCATATTTCAACCTTATCCTTGAATATTCGCTTTATTACTTCAACAGTATTTTTAGATTCAAAATCATCTATTTCAATGTTGTCGGTATGAAGCTTAATTTTTTTAGGTGTTACCGTCAAGAGTATATTGATAATCGTTTCATCATAATCGGCTATTTTACCGTCCAGCTCCTGAGAAATCTCCATGGCTCCTATATAAGTAATTTTTTTCATATTGCTGTCATATGCCTGAAGCCTATTGTTATTATACATTATATTGACCGAATCATAGTCCTTATCCTCAACATCCGTTATATATCTGATAATATTGATAAAATCCAAATATTCTTTTTTCATTAAATAATTATCAATTGATTTTTCAACTATCTGTATAACATAAAGACTGATGAATTTCAGCCTGAATTTAATAAAACCATTTAAATTTATAGTTTTGGAGTTTTCAAGAACCTCTCTGAACTTATTTTTAATTATTAACTGAATTTTTAAATCATTTACAATTTCATCCTCAATTGTATCTCTGATTTCATCATATTCGTCTTCATCAAAATAAAAGTAATTTTCCTTTAAATAATTTCTGCTCTCGCTTTTAGTATATTCTATCAACAGCTTTGTAACATTGCTTAATATTTTATCTGTATATTTTTTTTTAAATATTTCGTTATCAGTTAAATATTTTATTCTAATATTTCCTTCACTCGGCGGAAATACTTCTATGTTAATATCACTTTCATCTATATTAGTGATAATATTAATATTATTAATTATTTCCGGATTTTCATTTTCACTTAATTCTAATGATAAAAGCTCCACTTAGTCACTCCTCTCTCAGGGAGGTTATATTATTGGTATTATTGATCCCAAATCTATTATTTGCTGACTCGAAGCTTCCTCATATATATATCCTGACGACTGTATAAAATCCTTTAAGCAATTCAAAATATAATCATCTCTTATTTTGCCGGTTGACAAAAATATATTTTCATTGATTAAACCTGTTGAACCTCCTATAAATCCATGATTATAGCCTTTCAGATGCACAATTTCAGGACTTATATACATACAGTCTATATTATATGATTTAAGTTTATCATGTATTGAAATGTCTGATGTTATTGCTTTGCTCTCTCCTATTGATGATATCGAACATTTCGAATATCCTTGATTTACATGAATAAATTCTATGTCTGCTTCTTCCAAATAATATTTTAAAACCTGGTCTGTATGGTGTGTATTGTGCACAGCATATCTCCCTATTCTTGCTACATTATATGCTATATCCTCAGGATAGTTTCTACATAGAGTTTTTCCACCTTTTATAACTTTTATTCCGATATCACTCAAAACTTCAAAATAATAATCATAAACATTTGGAGCTGCTATAAAATTTCTATAATCAACAGGATGAAGAACCATATCAGGATGCCCGTCAACTCCATCCTGCAGGTCTTTACACTTAACAGATTTAATTATACCTATATTTTTTTCTTTAAAGTAGCCGATAATCTCATCGCTTGCTCTGTAATCAATAATAACGTAGCGCGGTGATTTAATTGGAATAAATGGATTCATGCTTTTACCCCGAAATAATAATATTATTAAATATTTTTTATTAAATCCTCCAGCCTTTCTCCTTCAAAGCTGTATTTTTTATTGCAGAAATGGCATACTGTCTCTATTTTTTCATCTTCCTCGATTATTTTTTTCAATTCATCTCTGCCTAACGAAACTAATGCTTTTTCCATTCTGTCATAGGAACAGTCACAATTAAAACCAACCGGTATTTTGTCTAAAATCTCTATACCAAAATCCTTAAAAATTTCATGTGCTATTTCTTCGACATCCTTGTCATTATCAAAATATTCTGATACCGATTTAATGTCCTTTAAACAGTTTTCCAACGAGGCAATATCCTCTTCCTCAATAAAGGGGAGAGTTTGAACTATAAAGCCTCCTGCTGATTTTATACTTAAATCTCTGTCAACCAGTACGCCAAGAGCAACTGCAGAATTTTGCTGCTCAGACAGCCAGTAATACATGGCAATATCCTCTGCAATTTCTCCCGTTACTATATCGGTACTTCCCACATAAGGCTCATTCATTCCCGTATCCATAATAACCGTAACTTTACCGTCAAGCCCTACGGCAGCTCCTACATCCAGCTTTCCGTTTTCCTTCAAATCCAAATCAACATTCGGATTTTCCACATATCCCTTTATATTTCCTTTGTTATCGGCAACTGCCAAAACAGTACCCAATGGACCTTTGCCGTTAATATTCACCGTAATTCTGTCCTTGTCACCCTTCATCATATAGCCCATCATCAATCCGGCAGTCAAAACCCTTCCCAAGGCTGCAGATGCAGTCGGGGTTGTATTGTGAAACCTTCTTGCGGTTTCTGCTGTCTCTGTGGACTTTACCATAAAAATTCTAAAGGTTTTTTTCTTATCTATTGCTCTTATCATGTAATCCATTTTATTAAATCCTTTCATCTTTCATCGTTCATTGTAATTCATAATTTATTACCGATGTATCACCTTAGAGCTTTTACAGCCGTAAAAACTGCTCTGAGTGAAGCTTCATTACACATGTCATTGTTGTAATCATCAAATATTTCAATATTTTCAAACCCTGCTTTTCTCAGCATTGATGATATTTCATCTGTTGAATATATGTATTGTGTCTGAATCTCGGTTATTCTTTCATATTTTTCGCTTTTATCATTTTTATTATTTACATCATTTATATCTGAAATAAAAAAATTAACTTCGATATTTACAAAGCTTCCCTCCGAATCAGGGATATTTTCCCACACATAAAAAATATCACCGTCATCATATACATAGGTGTCATTGAGAACAGTATCATATTTATACCTCGTACTTATATCGAAAATAAATTTACCGTTAATCTTTAAATGATCATATACTCTGTTAAAAAAAGCCGCTACCTGAGCTTCGGATAAATAATTGACTCCGTCACAGCAGCAGATGGCTGCTTCGAATTTATCATCAATCTTAAAGCTTGTCATGTCCTGATTCAAAAGTCTGACTCCCGGATTTCTGCCCAGCTTATCGTAGGCTCTCATGAGCATGTCCTGCGATAAGTCGAAAGCTGTAATATGATAACCTCTCTCGGCTAAATGCTTTGTAATATTGCAGGTACCGCAAGCCGCCTCCAATATATTGCTGCTGTCCCCTATTCTTTCAATTATAAAGGATGTCCATTTATCATATTCTATATCATCCATCAGCAAATCATATATTTGCGAAAATTGCTTATAGCTTCCTTTTTCCATATCAAATCTTCCCTTTCTTTTTCTTTGCTGTCATCAGACCTCCAATTCTACCGGTTTCCTTTGCAGTAAGTCCTCCCCAGCCCATTTCATTCACCTTGTCTATTAAACCCAGTTCCTTTGCTATTTCAAGCTTAATAATATCATTTGGCGTAAGTTCTTTTTTCTTTTTCTCTGCCATAAAAGCCTCCATAATATAAGATATAATCTTATTATGGATATTAACGTAAAAATTATTCTCTTTTTTCACTTTTATAAATCAATAAAGTCTTAATCTCTCTCAATATAACTAAAATTTTATTTAAGGTATATTGAATGCTGATAATTATGACAAAAAACATTACTAAAGCTATCACTGCTATTGTTGTATAACCTGATATCATTGAGTTACCTCCTGAATAATATAGTTAACCTTTTTAACCTTAAATATTATTCCGCTGATTGTGCACTTCATAATCTGGTCGGCTGCCATACATAGCCATATAAACACTATGTCAAGCTTCATTATATATGCAAAAATCAACGCCAACGGAACCCTCACAACCCAAATCCCCAAAAAAGATATTATCATAGGCACATTTTTGTAGCCTGCCGAACGGATAGTGCCGTTTAAAACCTTTGATAGATTTTGAGGAACCTGAATAAAACCCATAACCACAAGATACTTTATTCCAATATCCTGAATTTGTATATTGCTCGTAAAGAAGCTCATAAACAGCCTTGGAAATACTATAATCAAAATTGACGAAAATAAGCTGATAGTTGCAGTCGTTGTAATTAATTGCTTTGTATATGCCCTTAAAAGCTTGTCATCTCTCCTACCGATTGCATTTGCAGTCAAGGATGTAGCTGCGACCCCCACTCCTACAGCTGGCATTTCCGACAGTATCTCCGCCTGCAATCCTAATTGATATGCAGCAAAGGTAACCTCTCCGTAGGAAAGAATAACCTTGCTCATTATAATAGCCGAAAGCTGCCAAAACATACTCTCAAAGGCTGCAGGAATACCGATTGAATAAACCTCCTTCATAAGCGGAAGCTCTATCCTTGGAATGCTTTTACCTGAAGTATATGTAGAGAATAACCCATTTTTCCTATTGTAAAGAAGATACAAGCCTAAGGCTGCACCTACAATCTGAGATGATACTATTGCCGTTCCTGCACCTATCAAGGAAAGCTTTGGAAAACCAAGCTTGCCATATATCAGCAAATATCCAAATACAAGATTAACAATATTTACTGCCACAGCAATATACATCGGTGTTTTTGTATTGCCGTGTCCTTGATATACAGCAGTTACAGCTGACATAATCAAAACGAAGGGCGAATTGAAAATAACTATTTTCATATATTTTCCTGCTTCATTGAGCGTATTGCTGTTTTCTGTGAAAAATGACAAAATGCTCGATGAATAAAACAGAACGATTGCCATCGAAATAATTGAAATAACTACACCGGTTACAGCAGTTTGCTCAAAAACCTTCTTGCATTTTGCCATATTTCCTTCACCGTGAGCTTTGGCTATAACAACAGTTGCACCTATACCAATTCCTTTAAACAAGCACCAAAGCACTCCCGTAACTCTGGAGCAGATACCCTGAGCAGATATTAGTGTTGGCTCAAGTCTTCCAATCATCGCCGCAGATATTATTCCCGATGACATTTGAAATATATTTTCCAATATAATTGGGATAATAAGATAATATATCTCTTTTCTTATTACCTTTTTATCATATAATCTTTCGCTCATTATTTTATGTCCTCTTATTTTATTTTATATTAGCTTAATCCTTTTCAAGCAATACTGCCTTATGCTGTTTATAATTAATAAAGCTGATTACAGAGCTTAATATAAACGCAATTGATGCTCCTATAAAAGGCAAAATATTACCCCATGAATAAATAAATCCTGCAAACAGGGATCCAAATATCATACCTACTGCTCTGAAGGAATTAAATATTCCTGATATAATTCCGCTTGTCTCCATATCTCTGTCCTTTGTAACCAGCACCTGCTGTATAGGTAAATATATGGCATTAAACATAAAAAATATAATGTTTCCGCCAAAAAACATCGCTCTTACATGAATGAAAGGAACAATCATCGATGATATACCGCATAGTCCAAGAACAAAAATAATTGATTTTCTTATATCAGTTTTATTTACAATGTAAATATTGATTGAGAAATTAACAATCAGGGAAACTATGCCTATTACGGCCTTTATTGCACCGTTGTAGGATGAAGGCAGATTCATTGCAGCCCTAATATAATAATTTAATGCATTATCATAGGCTGTTGTTGCAAAGCTGGTTAAAAAAACGGTCAACAAAAACGTAATCAAAGCTGCTGACATAATTTTCTTCATGTCTATAAAAGCTTTGAAGGGATTGGCAGAAGCAGTGCTGTATGTAAATTTATTATTTCCGGTATTTTTAAGAATTAAGTATGATAATGAGCTTACAATCAATAAGGATGAGGTTTGTACAATGAATACCAAAAATACAGATTTATTCCCGAGAATACCTCCCACAAAATATCCAAAGGCAGAAAAAACTGAGTTTATAGCTGCATAATATGACATATAACGTCCTCTGTTTTCCTGCTCAGTAGCATTCACCACATACGCCATTGACGCTACAACAGTGCCACCCGAAAACAGTCCGCAAAAAAATCTCGACAGAGCGGTCATATAAACAGAAGTAGATAACCCAAACCACATTTGTGACAATCCATATAAAGGCATAGTAAATGCAAACAGCCTTGCATGCCCTATATTATCGCCTACCTTTCCCCAAAAAGGAGATGATAAAAACACACCGACAGCCATAGCAGCAAAGGAAACCCCAAACATATAATCAGGGTAACCAATATTTTTAAACATGGTCGGTGTAATAGGATGAGCCACATTAGAAAAAACAGAATACAATGCATAAAAAACAAAAAACCTGCCTATCGCTGCCTTTTTCATTTTACACTCCCAATTATAAACCTAAAACAGCGACCCTCAAGCCGAGAATCGCCGTGATTTACTTACCGATAACTACCCGCACGGTCCTGAACCGTTTAACCGAAATAAATTAAAATAATTAAAAGTAAAAGCAAAAGTATAATATCAGAAAGAATAACTATGAAATATACGTTTAATTAATATTAAATTAATACTATCATACGGTAAATAATATTTCAAGCAATTTTTCCCGATTTGATTTACATTCCGCTAATAAATGCTATATAGTAATATATCAGAAATTAAGTAGTGGGTAAAAATTAAATTATAAAATAGAAAAACTTATGTAAAAGTCCATTAAAATGTGTCTAAAGAGACTTTTTTTGATACAACGGTTATTCTCTCATTCTGCCTTTGATAATTTTATTATTTTTACTGTCTATTGCTACAAAATATGTATCGGATGCATCAATATATACTATGTTTTTTAAATCTTCCACATTGCACACATTATATATACTTCTTCCCTTTGCCACCACAGTACCGTTTGACTTTAGTCCAACAATAAATCCGTCACCAATGTCCACCGATACAATATCACTCCAATCATCAACATTGCACTGACCATAAAAATTATCTCCTGCAACATGAACCTTCCTGTACTTATCAATACCTGCTGTATTTCTTGTACCTGATGCTGTATATATAATATCCTTCCATTCCTTTGTTTCCATTTGACCATAAATATTATAACCTGCTGTAAAAACTCTTCCATCTTCACATAAGGCTGTCAAATGATGTCCACCGGCAGAAATTTGTACAATATTTTCCCAACTTTGAATATCAGTGTTTTTCAAATAATCCGTTACCATTACTTTTTTGGCAGCTGTAAGTCCTGCAGTAAAATTTGATGACAAGGCGAGACTTTTCATGTTAATCCAACCTCTTAATATATTTTTGTTAAATATATTATATCCTGCGGCTTTTGGTATACCATACGAATCAATTGCGGCAATATTGCTGCTGCCTGCATAAACATGTTCAATATTATTCCAATTTAAGACTGCTATTTTATTTGAGCTTTTATTTCCTTCAATTATAATTTTATTTTGTTCAACATATGCCAAATAGCTTCGTCCTGCAGAAGCATAATCAGTATCAGCTGATATAACAGGACTGTCAAATGCTTTATTTTCTGAACTGCTATACGATATGGGCGAAATACCCGATAACTGAAAGCTGTTTAAATAATCAATAGCTTTGTCAATGCTAAGAATACCGTAGCCACAGCCTTTTTCATCTATATTAGTTGCAGTGTCTAACAATGAGTATAAAATATAATCGTGGTCAATGTCCGGATACCTGTTTATAAGTTCACCTAAAATTCCGCTGACAGCCGCAGCCGAAAATGACGTGCCTGTTTTTTCTTTATAATCCGAACTACCTGATGGAAGCATAATTTTTTCACCGAGAATTACCAAGTCAACATCATCATTATTGTTTGAAAATGAACTTTTAATCCATTTCCCCTCTTCTTTTAAAAAACAAGAACCTACTGACACCACACCTTCATAAGCTGCAGGAAAATTATATGAATCATATCCGCTATTTCCTGCTGCTGAAACAAAAATCACGCCTTTTTCAATACCGGTTTTTATTTTTTCATATACATAGGGATTTGGGCTTGCACTGGAGAAACTCATATTTATAACATCTGCTCCGCTATCGATTGCATATTGAATTGCTTCTCCCATAAGAAAGCCGTAATCTGTCTGAATATCAAGAACATTTATTTCTATTGGAAGAATTTTTACATTTCCCTTGAGATGCATAAATTTGCCTGCAGTTATATCCGAATACTTGAGGACTGCTCCTGCAATTGATGTGCCGTGGTCTTCATGATGGCTTTTGTCTAATAAAAAGCTTTTTCCCTCAATGCACCTGCCTTTCAAATATTCATGTCCTAAATCGACGTAGCTGTCAATTATCGCTACGATGGTTGCATCTTCATTTGGTGATTTATTTATACTGCCAATAGCAGCTGCTGAATTGATTGTTAACAATAAGGATAATGCCAATATTTTAAAATTCATAATTGCTCCTGTTATCATTTATTTAAAATTAACAGCCTCTGCCTGTCAAAGGCATTCTGGGGACAGCAGGTTGTGAAAATAAGCAACCTGCTGTCCCCATTATTCCATTAGCTTTAGTTATTTTGAAAATATCAAGTATTTGTATATCATGACAGAGGCTTCAGTTCTTGTTGCATTGTTTTGAGGTCTGAAGGTATCATCTTCATATCCCTTTATAATGCCAAGTTCTGCAAGCTTTTGAACTTCCTTGTAAGCCCATATGCTTATTGAGTTTTTGTCATTGAAATCTTCCATTCTTTTATCATTTATGCTTATTGTTCTTCCCATAATAGCTGCTATTTCCTCTCTTGTAATGAAATCATCAGGAGCAAAGTAATTTTTGCCGTCAATATATTTACCATTGATTAATCCATTCATCATAGCAGCTTTAATATACAAAACAGCCCAT
Organism: Bacillota bacterium; assembly: GCA_036846385.1. Classification (GTDB taxonomy): domain Bacteria; phylum Bacillota; class Clostridia; order Tissierellales; family Sedimentibacteraceae; genus Sedimentibacter. Next base: position 24,782 of record DAIUCB010000004.1, read on the forward strand.
TCCGGCAGGATATTATTATCTGCAAACTTCAGACTGATTCCTTCTGCGCCCTCAAGATTAATGTTCATTGTCATTACTAAAAGCTTTATAAATTCTGCCCTTGTGATTTTTGCTTCCGGTCTGAATATCATTGTACCGTTTACATTATATCCGTTTATAATATTAAGGTTATTTAATCCATATATATAATCATATCCCCAGTAATCTGACGGAATATCAGAAAACACAGCTTGATTGGGGTAAGCGATGGCTATATATATGCCGGGCTTTGTTATATCACAGGTTACTGACAATTTATCATCGGACATGCTGCCTCCCTTGTAAATAAAAGCACCAATCTCTTCATCATAATAATAAATATATGCATTGCCGGTTACCGGAAGTGTAAGCTTCGCAGGTTTGGCAAAATCACATACAAGGCTTATGAAATACGGATTGCTTGCTGCGACAGCACCATCCATTTTATTCATATGCTTCAATAAACCTTCAATATCCTTATAAGCAAAAATATCAATGTTTTCTTGATAGTACGGCAATCCGCCATTAGGAACACTCAGTATTACACCGTCTTTTGTTTTAATAATTCCTCCTCTTGTTGACATACTGCTTCCTGCCAGCCACGTTAACAGCGATAACGAATATACAGGAGGATAGTATTTGCTGCTTTGTTTTTTGTCACCTGTTATTTCAATTGAAATGGTATCACTTAATGAAATGCTGTCAGTTACATAAAGTTCGGCCTTTACTATAACAGTTCCTGCATATTTGGCTGTCAATATACCTTGATCATTTATACTTGATAGGTCACTTCCCTGTATTATACTATATTTTACAAGATTATCATTAAGCTTTTCCTTTAATTCATCATTTTCGGAAACATAAGTTGAAAGCTTTTGTTTCATGCCGGTTGCAAAAATTTTGTATTCAGGAACAACAGCAATGTCTTTTAAATTTGTAATATCATTTAAAACACTTAAGTTTGTCATTGTTACATTGCCTGCGGTATCTCTTGCTTCTATGGTTATTTCCGAAATAAAGGTTGATGCCAATGCTATTTCATAAGAAAATTTACCATCTCTGTCAGATGTATAATTAACATTGTTTATGGAAACAACCGACTCAGGCTCTGTTGTACCTGAAACCTTAATCCTGCCGCCTGCAGCCACATCTCCGTTAGCCGGCTCAGTTATTATGAGCGAGGGTGCTTTATTGTCAAATTCAACAGTATACTGCTCCGTTAATGTATCTTTGCCTGCATTTTCATAGGTTACATTAAAGTAGTTGATGCCTTCCTTCAATGTTACATTTTTGCTGAAGCTTTTAACAAATCCCATATTATCTACAGAAAGCTTTGCACCGTTTTGCTCTATCTGATATTTAAGTCCGACATCTGACGAGCTGCTT